>JBFKDP010000251.1:0-6056 GCA_041619575.1 Litorivivens sp. | reverse complement strand
CTCAGGTGATTGAGCGCGGTGTGCCCGCCCTCGTAGCGCTTACTGACGTCGTCGAATTGGATCATGCTTGGCCCGGTTCTTTTCGTGGGGGCATTGTAGCGCAGGAGAGAATCCGGTGCCGAGGTTTGGAGATCGCCGCGTCGCTCCGTTCCTCGCGATGACGGGTGGAACTACCGCAGCCTTTCCAAACCCGTCATTGCGAGCCTGGCAGGGCGAAGCAATTAAAAGCCGGCTCACGCGTTCGCAAAATACGATTGATTGAGCCAGAAAACCCGCGATAGGAAGATTTATATGAGGGTATAGTGGGGTGAGATCGTCTCTGCGCTCCTCACGATGAATGGTAGTACTACCACACCCCATTCAAACCCGTCACTGCGAACCCGGCAGGGTGGAGCAATCTCCCTACACCGCGTCCGAACGCCTTGCAAACAGGGCTTCCACAAACTCGTCTGCACGGAAAGGTCGAAGATCGCCGATACCTTCCCCAATGCCAATAAAACGAATGGGAATTCCCAGCTGCTGACCAATCGCAAAGATAATCCCACCCTTGGCCGTACCATCGAGTTTGGTCAACGCAATGCCGCTCACGCCAACGGCCTCCTTAAAATGCCTAGCCTGCGACAACGCGTTCTGACCCGTACCGGCGTCCAGCACCAACATCACCTCATGCGGCGCCTCCGGGTCGATTTTTTTCATGACCCGCACAACCTTTTTCAACTCTTCCATCAAGTTGTCTTTGTTGTGCAGTCGCCCTGCGGTATCCGCAATTAGCACATCAACTTCACGCGCTTTGGCCGCCTGCAATGCGTCATAAATCACCGAGGCGGAATCTGCGCCAGTCTGCTGCGCCACTACCGGCACGTTATTACGCTCGCCCCACACCTGCAATTGCTCTACCGCAGCAGCGCGAAACGTATCACCCGCGGCCAGCATCACTGACTTGCCAAGCACCTGAAGCTGCTTGGCCAGCTTGCCTATAGTGGTCGTTTTGCCCACACCATTTACGCCGACCATCAGAATGACGTAGGGTTTCTTTTCCGCCTCAACGACCAGCTCGTTCTCGCAAGGTGCCAAAAGGTCGCGAAGCTCTATCTTCAAGGCCTCGTAGAGGGCATCTGAGTCCGCCAGCTGATTGCGGTTTACCGAGTCAGTGATGCGCCCGATAATCTCCTGCGTGGCGTCCATCCCGATATCCGCCACGAGCAGCTGGGTTTCAATCTCTTCAAGCAAATCTTCATCAATTGCCTTGTGACCCAGCAGCAGATTGCCCAGGCCCTGACCGATATTCGCGCCGGTCTGCTGCAAGCCGCGGGTCAGGCGCTCAAACAAACGAGCCTTCTGCTCGTCCGTCAGCTCAACATGCTGCCAAGGCGCGAGTTCGGCATCTTCAATAAAGCCTTCGGCGGCAGCCAGATCTTCGCCGGCGCCGGTCAGGCCGTCTTTTAAACGGGAAAAGAAGGAGGTATTTCGTTCAGATTCACTCAAGGGGCTAAAGTCCGGCCAGTTGTAAAACAGATATTCTACCACTTGCCGGCGACGGCGACCTATGTCATTCAGCCCGTCATTGCGAGCACCTCGAAGCAGCCCCTAAAGGCCACAGCCATTCTAAGAGATCGCCAGGTCGCTGCGCTCCTCGCGATGACGGCGACACCAACAGCCCCCCAATCCCGTCATTGCAGACACCGCAAAGCAATTTCGAAAGGCTTGGGAAGGGTTATTTTCGGACTAGCCGGAGGTTTTCTGAGTGTAGACCAGGTCAACGATCTCTTTCTCTGGAACGTAGCCTTGAACAGTTTCCCGCAGCAACTTTCTCACCGCAGCGAAATCGTTCGCTTCAACCGATGCCAACAGGTCTTCGAGCACTAACTGCAGCTTGCCCCAGGGAAGGAGCTCCTCGTTTGCTCGCATGATCATCGGGTGTTCGGTCGATTCGGAGTCCTCACCAATCAACAGCTCTTCATACAGCTTTTCCCCCGGCCGTAAGCCGCTGAATTCAATACTGATATCGCCAGCCGGGTTATCGTCATCCTTGATCGAGAGCCCCGACAGGTGAATCATTTTCTTGGCGAGGTCAAGTATACGCACCGGCTCACCCATATCGAGCAAAAACACATCGCCGCCCTGACCCAATGACCCCGCTTGTATAACCAGCTGCGCGGCCTCGGGGATGGTCATAAAGTAGCGAGTAATATTGGGGTGGGTAACCGTTACCGGCCCGCCTTGCAAAATCTGCTCGCGAAAGCGCGGAATAACCGAGCCCGATGAACCCAGCACATTGCCAAAGCGAACCATGGTAAAGCGTGTGCGATTAAGCTGGGCTGCGCCCTGACTGGACAGGCTTTCCAGCGACGTTTCCTTACTGAGCGCCTGCAAGATCATTTCTGCCAGGCGCTTGGTGGCGCCCATTACATTGGTAGGACGAACGGCTTTGTCAGTGGACACCAACACAAAATTGGCAACACCGTTTTCTATCGCTGCGCGGGCGATATTCAGGGTGCCCTCCACATTATTTAGAATACCTTCGGCAATATTCTGCTCGACCAGAGGCACATGCTTATAGGCCGCCGCGTGATAAACTGTATTGATACCCCAGTGAGCCAACACATTATCCAAGCGGCTGTAGCGTCGAATAGAGCCCAGCACCGGCACCAGATTCACGCTGAGTGATTTTTTGGCAACAAGTGCCTGCAACTCTTCGTGAATGGCATACAAATTGAATTCACTGTGCTCATAGAGCACCAGCGTCCTAGGCTGCAAAGTCAGAATCTGACGACACAGTTCGCTGCCAATAGACCCCCCAGCGCCGGTAACCATGACAGCTTGCCCGTCAATACACCGGTGAAGCATCGCACTGTGAGCCGGCACCGCATCTCTGCCCAGCAAATCCGCTACATCCACTTCCTGTATGTCGCTGACCTCTACCCGTCCGCTGGCTAAGTCCATAAACCCGGGTACCGAGCGAACATGCAGAGAAAAACCTTGCAGATAATCCAGAATTTCACGCTTGCGCGAGCGCGAGGCCGACGGAATCGCCAGTAAAATCTCGGTTGCGCCAGTATCGCGGATCATTCTTTCAATACGTTGGGGGGAGTATACTTTGATGCCAGCAATAACCCGGTCGATAATACCGCGATCATCATCAATGAATGCAACGGGACGCATGTCTTTACCCATGCGCAAGGCGGTGAGAAGCTGGTTGCCGGCAGACCCGGCACCGTAAATTGCCACCGCCTTTCTGTCAGACGGCTGGTGCGACACCAGAGCCCCGGCGTCGCCACCCAAATACCAGTCACCCATAAAGTACTGGCGCATCAACAGTCGAGAACCTCCGATAAACAGAATATTCAGCATCCAGATTAGCAAAAATAACTGGACCGGAACCTGCTCCCAATGAGTTTGCAAGGCGCTCACCGTTAACCAGAGCAGCACCGTACTCAGAGTCACCGCTTTAACGATTGCCAGGAGTGCTTCATTACCAAAATATCGCAACACCGCACGGTACATCCCTGTCCGAATAAATACGGGTATAGACAGCAAGGGCCCCAGAACAAACAGCCAGCGAAAATCCAGCCATGACGAAGCGTTTCCGGTGAGAATCCATAGCGCGCAGCCGAGTGAGACATTGATGAATAGCACATCGCTCACTATCTGAATTATGCGCTTTTGACCGCGGCCCATCCGCAGTAGCCGGTTTTTTATCACACTACCCCCAACTCAAATATCTCGAAGCGCCAGCGCGGCTTCGTCAATAGCATTAGTGTAGTCGAAATTCGGACAACGACACCAGTTAGCACGATACCTGAGCACAGAGCATCAGATGCAGGACCTGATACAGGAGGGATATTGAAATACTACGTGCAGCCAATACCATTAGCTGCGCTGTCCGGACACTTCTTTAAAACTGCATAAACCAGCGTCCAATTCAACATCACCTTTGTACCCACCTGCGATACACCCAACACCGTCTCCAGCTCTCGGTAAATTGACGCATTGTCAATACCGGATAGGTTGAACAAGGCTCTAACGAAGGCCACCATCTCAGCGCCGTCTGCAAATACCCAAGGGCAACTCCTAAGCTCATAGTCACACAGGCTGCACGCAATACCCTCCAGCAGAGCATGTATAGGTCCTTGGCCATACTGCATATACTTGCCGCTGTGGCCTGAGCCATTGTAGCGAGCCACAAAGCCATCCAGAAAAGAGGCTTCGGCGGAATCCGCGACAACGTCCGCGATACAGCCTAGCCCCCCAGGCACCAGGCAACGTACTATTGCTGACAGGAAGGAGGCCTTTTCATCAATGTGATGAATCGCTGCAAGAGAAACGGCCAGATCAAAAGCCGATGCCGGTAGTTCCCCCGCGTCGGCTATGAGGTTCACGCTTGCCTTTTTAGCAGCAAATTCAGCACTGAAATCAAATTCATGCAGGCGCACACCGGCCGGCAAGTAGGGGCGCAAATAGCCCCCACCAGCCGGTATATCAAGCACTTCACGCACGTTACCCATGTCGATACCAGAAAAAAGCGCTTGAAACTCGTTCGCTCGCGCAAAGGGAAAGCGCTGCATGGCGGAATCGTAGCTCGAGCCCCGGTGATTAAAGGTGTTGCTATAATCCATCAAGCCGCGATCCGAGCTTCCAGATAGGTATTCAATGCCTCAAGAATAGTCGCAATGGGTTGCTCAAACATATTGGGAGTCGGGTCCGTATTGACCAGAATATTCATGTTGGGGTTTGCTTCAAATATCAGCAACGCATTATCCGCTCGTATTGAACAGTCAATGCCGAAATAGTCCAGCTCAAGGGCCTCAGCGATTCGCCGACAGGTGCCGGCGATGCATGGTTTGAGCTCGCTTTCGAACGTGGCCAACGCAAGCGTCTCTTCATGTGCATAGGCAGCGAGGCGGCTCTCGGAATGTACCATCCAGTGTTCACCCGTTATCATGTGCCGCAAGTAGGCCTCACCGCCGATCACGACCAGGCGCCACTTGCGGTACAAACCGTCATCGCTGCGAAAATCGACAAAGTCAGTGAGGTAATAAGTGCTGCCATCGAGCGGCAAGCAGTCGGTCCGATCAATCTCATCAATGGCATTGACCAACACGGTGTTGCGGCCATTGTGCTCCCCCGCCTTGCGCAGCAATACCGGCCCCGGGTTACGCTCCAGCAGATCCAGCACGTCGTTGCGGCTATTGATCGTGAAGTGCCGGGTTTTGGGCATTATCACGCCTTCCAGTCCGTGCAAGCGTCGACTGACTTCGCTGCGGGTCAGCGCTCGCACAGTGGCGGGCTCATTCAAACAATAAACCCCGGGGAAGTGGCTGCGAAAAGTCTCTGCCTGTAGCAAGGCCCTGCTGTGACTGTCCGGGTCCGATATTTCATTGATAATCAACGACGGCGGCGCAACCGAATAACGCGCGCTCTCACCCACAGGCGACAACAGCACAGGCTGAATGCCCCAGCCCGAGCGCTGCAGGAAATCGCTCAGATTGGTTCCCCCAGACAAAAAGAACTGGGGGGTGCCATCCGCTCTCAGCGCTACCTGAGCGGTACCGCTGTTGTTAATGCCGCGCAGGGTCAATAACTGCGACAGTGCACGGTTTCCAGTCACACCTCAACCACTCGCGATTCGCCCGCTCACTTTTCCCTGAGGCGGTCGCTTACGGTCACACCACCAGGCCTTGCGAGGTCGCGACGCCAGCCGGCAATGCGGTAATCGCCAGATCAATGCCGACGGATGTCGGAGGGGTGGCGAAGGTTTGCAGAGGAGCGAAACCGGAAAACAGACCTACAGCGTTATTACTACTAAAGGCCATCCATTGCCTAAGCACTCCATTAGACAATAGAGTGTAATCGGCGGGGTCGCCACCCGTGGTGGTATACCAGCGGATTGCGCTGGCGCCATGGGTGGTGGCGCCGTAATTGAAGCGGGTGACGCCCCGCGCACTGCTACCTATCGGCTGAGCATTCTCGCCGACCAACACCACGAGATCGCCCGAACCTAGGTTGCTGCCACCGCCCCACGTAGGAGCACTTATCAGAGCCCCCGGGGCCGGGGT
>JBFKDP010000250.1:0-6093 GCA_041619575.1 Litorivivens sp. | reverse complement strand
GGTGTGAATGGTATTGAACTGGCTGATGCCAAGGCGATTCCGAAGTTGTTCGGGGCGCTGGCGAGTGCGTCCTATATCGCCGTTACCTTGCATCGGGGCGAACGTGAACTGGTCGTTCTGGTGGCGCTGGACGATGAAGACGTCCGCAGGGATGCAGATAAAAGTACTCTTCTGTAGAACAGCCGCGAATCATTGTAGGCTGTTGGCCTGAAGTCCTTATACGTTACAGGAGTTTTCATGCTTAATTATTCGTGGAACGCGCGCAGTGCAGGCTTTGCTCTGGTTAAATATGTGCTCGTACCGCTTGTGTTACTGACAGTGCTCGGCGCGTTTCTTTTCCAGCGCTACGTTGCTCCCCAAGTCGGTGATTTCCGGGTTATCCTCAATGCAATCACGGGGGCGGGCATTGAGACGCCGGAAGAGGCACTGCTGAAAGAGACCTTGCGCATTGACGAAGGTTTTGAGATTCAGCTCTTTGCGGCTGATCTTCCCAATGCCCGCTGGCTGCAGGTAACCGAGAAAGACGATGTGTTGGTGTCGCGACCGCGCAAAGGCGATGTGGTTCTGCTGCAGTCGGATGCCGATGGTGATGCTCGCTCTGATGGTCGGCAGATTCTTATTGGCGACCTCAATATGCCGCACGGTATTGAGCTGCTCGGTGACTGGTTGTATATCGCAGAGCAGGATGCCATTGGACGTATTCGATTTAATTCCGACATGGCGCGTGTAGAAGGCGATTATCAACGCCTGGTTACTGGCTTGCCGGGTGGCGGCAATCATTGGGCGAAAAGTCTCGCTCTGGGGCCAGATGGCTGGCTCTATTTCAATGTCGGGTCGAGCTGCAATGTATGTATCGAAAAGGATGAGCGGCGCGGTACGCTGATGCGGGTGAAACCCGATGGCAGCGATGCCCAAATCTACGCCCGGGGTCTGCGTAATTCGACCGGTTTCGACTGGGCGCCCTGGAATCAGCATTTATACGCCGGGGATATCAGCCGAGACCTGCTGGGAGACGACTACCCGGTGGACGAGCTTAACCTGATAGTTCAAGGGGGTTTTTACGGCTGGCCCTATGTCAACGATTTTGGTGATAGGGACCCTGACTTTGGCCATCAAATGCCAGCTGACGCTCAGGCGCTCGACCCGATGCTGGGTATACCGGCTCACACGACGCCTTTGGGTTTGCACTTTTTCGAGCATCCAGCCCTGCGGCAGGCCTTCCCGCGCTCGGCCTTGATGGCTTTGCATGGTTCCTGGAATCGCTCGGAACTCGACGGGTATCGCGTCGAGCTCTTGCAGTGGGGAGACGATGGCGAAGTGGCGTCAAAAACCGTGGTGGACGGGTTCTGGACGGGCTCTGAAATTGTTGGGCGGCCTGTGGATATTGAGGAAGACAGCAAGGGGTACCTCTATCTGTCTGATGACTATGCCGGTGCTGTCTACCGCCTGACAGTGAAAAGCGCTGACTAAAGTCGCGTGCCACATCCTGTTTGAATGGGCAAAATGGTCTGTGACCTTGGCCGTTTCTGCAAGCTGTGTCGATGGCGGGTGGGTGCTATAATCCCGCCCTCAACCGAGCAGTGACGACCTGGATGGAGATCGGAATGAGCGAGTTTAAGAAGTGGGAGTGTGTTATCTGTGGCTTCATTTATGATGAGGCAGAAGGACTCCCGGATGATGGTATTGCACCAGGAACCAAGTGGGACGATGTGCCGGAAGACTGGGAATGCCCGGATTGCGGTATCAGCAAGTTTGACTTCGATATGATTGAGGCCTGATTTTCGCGTTTTGTTAACCGGGCCGCACCTGCGACCGTGGGATACTGAATGCCGAGGCTGGCGCTGAATCTGACGTTTGATTTGTCCAGCTGTTCTGTCAGTTTTCCTGCCAGAAAATCTACAGGCTGCTCTGCGAGCGGCCTTGTACACAATGGAGAAGACCCTATGTATCGGAAATTGATGGCATTGGCAGTAGTAACACTGCTCGCGGCTTGTGCACCCGAAGTTGGTAGTGATGCCTGGTGTCAGGATATGGAAGCGAAACCCAAGGGTGAGTGGACCGGCAATGAAGCGGCAGATTACACAAAACACTGTATTTTCTAAATAGTATGCAGGTGTTAGATTAAAGCGCTCTCTAGAGCGCTTTTTTTTGTCCGAAAACAGCGCATCGCAGGCTTATTGGTGAAACGAGCAGTTTGATGAGGTGTACGTTTTGAATAGATTGCGATGTCGAGCCCTGATTGCATTGTGCACTCTCGCAGTGATGCCTGTTGTCGCCTTGGCTAATGATGCTCTGCGCCAGCGGGTGGAAGCCCTGCAAGCGGGCTACGTGGCGCAGGCCTCAGGCGAACCGCTGCTGGCGAGAATCGCGCTCTCGCGGTTCTACAGCCAGCGCAATTACTCATTGGCCTGGACGCGGGCAGAAGATCGCGACGCCTATCAAGCTACATTGATCAGCGTTGCTGCCGAAGGTTTTAATCCAGCCGATTACCACTTTCAGGCATTGCGTCGGTTCGAGCAGCTGGGCAGTGAAGGCTTGAGTGCTGCCGAGCAAGTTGACCGGGACCTGCTGTTAACCGACAGTTTTTTGTTGCTGGCCTCCCATATGCTGGAAGGCAAGGTGAACCCTGAAACTATTGATGCGGAATGGTTGGCCAATCGACGACAGCGGCTAATCGAGCCCCTGCTGCAAGCTGCCCTGGCGAATGCCAGAATTGCCGACACGCTTCAGCAATTGCGACCCCAGCAGGCGGGATACCGGCGACTGCTCCTAGCCCGTGCGCAGGTGGAAGCTCTTATCGGTCAGCCCTGGCCGAAACTGCCACCTGGAGCGGCACTCAAGCCCTCGTTGCACGATCCGCGGGTGAGCTTACTGCGAGAGCGCCTAAGTTTGTTGGGCGATTATGTGGCCGCGCACGCCGATGCGGAAATGCAGGATGAGCCTGACTACTATGATGAAAATCTTGCAGCCGCAGTGCGTGCCTTCCAGCGTCGCCACGGTTTGGAAGCCGATGGGGTGGTGGGTACGGCAACACTGAATGCACTGAACGTAACTCCCGAGAAACGCTTAAAGCAGATCGATGTGAACCTAGAGCGTTGGCGCTGGCTGCCGGATGAACTCGGCGAAACCCACATTCTGGTCAATATTGCAGGCTTTGATTTGTCGGTTGTACACAGGGAAACGGTGGAAAAACGTTACCGGGTGATTGTTGGGCGACCGTTTCGACGAACTCCGGTATTCAGCGACAGAATCCGCTATATCGTCTTTAATCCAACGTGGACAGTACCCAAAAAGCTTCTGATTGAAGACAAAATCCCCGAGATTATTCGCGATCCTTCCTATATTTCTCGATTGGGCTTCAAAGTTTACCGAGGTTGGGGGGCAGACCGGACCGAGGTTGTGCCGGAGAGCGTTGACTGGCGCGCCCTGTCACGTCGAAATTTGCCCTATCAACTGGTGCAGGCACCAGGGCCACAAAATGCGATGGGGCAAGTCAAATTCATGTTCCCCAATAAGTTTGACGTCTATTTACACGACACACCCGCCAGAGAACTGTTTGACGAGACAGAGCGCTCATTTAGTTCGGGCTGCATTCGCGTTGAGAGTCCGCTGGATTTGGCGCAAATGCTGTTGCAGGATAGTCCCGACTGGAATCGCGAGCGTATCAATAGGGTGATTCAAGAGCAAAACCTGACGACGGTTTACCTGAAAACACCGATGCCTGTGCACCTTCAGTACTGGACAGCCTGGGTCGATGAAGAGGGTCGGCTGCAATTTCGCAAAGATCTATACCAGCGAGACCTGCGATTGATGCAGGCGCTCAATTCCCACGCGGCACCGACCTCACCTTGAGGGCGCTGTGCCATCCATGTCAGCAGAGGGCTGAGACGATGACGGAAATTTATGCGGGCCTGTGCAGGCTTGTGATTGTTGTGTTTTTTGCATTGCCACTGTCTGTAGGTGGTGCTGTCGCTACGCCTTTTGACTCTGGTCGCGTGGGGCTTGCCGTGGAAATCAAAGGCCTGGTTTCCAGTTACCGTGATTTTTTTACGACTGCACTGCCCAATGAAGCCGTGACACTGAAAATTACGCGAAGTGAGCCCAAGGCGAGCTATCGTGTGTATCACGAAGGGCAGCTGGTAAAGCCTGAGGCTGCTGGACTCTGGCGTATCAGGGCACCGGGTAAAGCAGGCACTGGTCAGATACTTATCAAACGGGCCGAAGACGGTTCCCGTGCTATGAGTATTACCCTGTTTACCCTGGTGCCGGCCACTGCAGTGCGTAATGGTGAGTTGAATAAGTATCGAATTGGCAGCTATCCGAGCACGCCTTACAAAGGTCTTGCCGAGTACCTGCCGCCGCGGGGCTATATCGAAGTGACTGAGGCGAATCGGTCACTGGCGGTTTCACCGCATTTCACGCTGGGCCAATTTCTTTGTAAGCAGGCCAGTGCGTATCCGAAATATCTGGTTTTGCGACCGGCACTACTGGTTAAGCTTGAGGGTTTGCTTGCGGACGTCAATGCACGTGGTATACGCACGGATAGCTTTCATGTGATGAGTGGTTACCGCACTCCTTATTACAATGCACAAATTAAAAATGTGGCCAATAGTCGACACCTTTGGGGCGGCGCGGCCGATATCTATATCGATGTAAATCCGGCCGACGGCGTTATGGATGACTTGAATGGCGACGGCCGCATTACAAAAGCTGACGCGATGCTGTTATATCAATGGGCGGATGTATATGTGAAAAAATATTCGCGCCCAGACCTGACAGGTGGCGTTGGTGCCTACAACAGTAACGCCTATCATGGCCCCTTTGTGCACGTGGATGTGCGGGGTCAGCGGGCGCGGTGGGGGGCTGAATAGCCCCCGTCGAAGTGATTAGTAGCCACAAAGTGTCGCGTAACGGTCGCGGTGGAAACCGCTGTCACCCAGAAGCTGGATAGCCATACGAGAGCGCTTCAGGAAGAAGCCGATTTCAAGCTCATCAGTCACACCAATGCCGCCGTGCATCTGTACGGCTTCATTACTTACCAGGTAGTAGAGATCATTCAGCGTCGCTTTTGCGAGACTTGCCATTTGCGACAGGTCAGCGCGGCCTTCGTCAATGGCACTGAATGCGTCGAGCAAAACGGATTTTGCCATCTCGATTTCAGTGTACATATGGGCAGCACGGTGTTTCAGCGCCTGAAAAGAACCGATCTTGACGCCAAATTGCTCGCGCTCCTTGAGATAGGCGACTGTGCGTTCGAAACATTCCAGAATGCCGCCGAGCATTTCTGCTGCCAGGCAGATGCGGCCACGGTCCAGCGTCGCGTCCAGAATCGCCCAGCCTTTGTCGACTTCGCCAATCACAGCCTGGGCGTCGAGTTGCACATTATCGAGTCTGATATCGGCAAGTGCACGGCTGTCAGCCATCCAGCGACGTGAACGCTGCACGCCCTCGGCGCTACCATCGACCAGAAACAGGGTGATGCCGTCAGTGCTGCCTGCGCTGCCATTAGTGCGGGCAGCAACAATTAATTTGTCGGCACTGGCACCATCAATCACGGATACTTTCTGGCCACTAAGTCGATAACCGTTGCCATCGCTCTCGGCTTTGACACTGATCTGGACGGGGCGGTGGTGGCTGGATTCTTCAAGCGCCAGAGCCAGCGTCAGCTGACCGGTGGCAACCTGTGGAAGCAGAGTTTGTTTCTGGTCGTCGCTACCGCCCAGCAAAATTGCCGATGCGCCCAGAACAACTGTGGAGAAGAGCGGAGAGGCTGTCAGGCGGCGGCCGCTCTCTTCAATAATCGCGCCGAGGCCCATAAAGCCGAAATCCAGACCATCGTATTCTTCAGGCAGGGTGATGCCGGCCCAGCCAAGTTCAACCATTTGCTGCCAAAGGTTGTTGTCGTAGCCAATTTCGTCTTTGCTGTCGCGCAGTTTACGCAGCGCTTCAACAGGAGCGTGTTTGCTTAAAAATTCGCTTGCTGTGTCTTTGAGCAGGCGCTGTTCTTCGTTCAATACCAAGGGCATTCTAATTTCTCCTCAAGCCTGGACTCAGTCTGGCAGGCCAATAATGCGTTTGGCGATGATGTTCAGC
>JBFKDP010000249.1:0-6102 GCA_041619575.1 Litorivivens sp. | reverse complement strand
CGACTGCATCTCCGTCGCCTGGCCCTGCGACGGAGCGCGGCCAAATACGCCGCCGAAACCGCCGATGCTGACGACCGCGAGCAGGATCTGATTGCCTCGGCTTTTACCCGGGCGCGGGAAGGACTGGCGCCCGGCACAGCTGACGTGCCAGGTCAGAAGGAAAATCTGCGTGATGACAAGGCTGCTCAAGATAGGGCCCAGCTTGAGGAAGACGACGAATTTCTGGATGTGCTAGACACCCCGGTAGAAGAAGCGCAAGCGGCTGCTCCTGAGCCTGCCTCTAAGTCCGCCCCTGAGCCCGCTGTCAGTTTCGATGAGGCAGTGTTTCGCGCCTATGATATTCGGGGCATTGCCGATACACAGTTAACACCTGAGCTATGCCGCAATATCGGTTTGGCCGTGGGCGCAGAGCTAAAGCATCGCAAACAGAAGCGCGTGCTGGTTGCCCGTGATGGTCGCAACAGCAGCCCGCGTATCCGGGACGCTCTGGTCGAGGGTTTGCTCAGCAGCGGTATCGACGTAACGGACTTGGGCGCTGTGCCCACACCACTGATGCATTTTGCCACCCACGAGCTCGCTGTTGGCAATGGACTGATGATTACCGGCAGTCACAACGGTCGCGAGTGTAATGGTGTAAAGCTGGTGGTTCAGGGCAATAGCCTCGCCGAAGAAGGTATACATGCACTGCGTGATCGTATCAAGGAGCGGCGTTTTGCTGTGGTTGAGGGTCAGCGCGGCCGCTACGACAACAAGAGCGTTGCCGAAAGCTATGTCGAGCGGGTGTGCAAAGACGTGGTGGTTGCGCGGCGCCTCAAGGTCGTTGTGGATGCGGCTAACGGAATAACCGGGCCCATCGCGCCGAGGCTCTACCAGGCGCTCGGTTGTGCGGTAGAGCCGCTCTACTGTGAACTGGATGGTGACTTTCCGAATCATGATCCCGACCCGACCCGCCCCGGCAATCTGCACGCCCTCCAGGCTGCGGTCAGAGCCAAGCGCGCCGATGTGGGCATTGCCTTTGACGGTGATGGCGACCGCGTTGTTTTTGTCACCGCGACGGGAGAAACCGTCTACCCGGATCAGATCCTGATGGTGCTGGCGCAGGATATTGTGTCGCGTAACCCCGGGTCCTCTGTAGTGTTCGATGTAAAATGTTCCGGCAAGCTGCCGCAGTTAATCAGCGAGGCGGGCGGCGTTCCGGTGATGTGCCGATCCGGCCACTCCTACGTCAAGCATCAGGTCGCCGCCAGTGACGCACTGTTGGGCGGTGAATTTACCGGCCATATTTTTCTGCGTGAACGTTGGTATGGCTTTGACGACGGCATTTATGTGGGCGCCAGGATGCTGGAACTACTCAGCCTGAGCCCCAGAAAGCTGCACCAGATGCTGGCTGAATTGCCCGCCAGTGTGACGACGCCAGAGTTGCTGATAGACACCGATGACAAGCACAAATTTGTTATCATGGAGCAGCTTAAAGCCGGTGACTATTTTGGTGATGCGCAATTGAACCAGCTCGATGGTATTCGCGCAGAATTTCCCTTTGGCTGGGGCCTGGTGCGGGCCTCGAACACTGGCCCGGCCCTGAGCTTGCGATTTGAGGCGGATACAGAGGACAATCTCGCCAAAGTTCAGGCCTACTTTCGCCGGGCACTCAGTAATGTTGACCCTACGCTAACGCTGGGGTTCTAGACTTCACAGGAATTAACCATGTCTGCAAGTGTGACCAATGCGGCCGACATCGCTCGCGTGTTGACCGAGGCGCTGCCTTATATCCAGCAATTTACCGGCAAGACCATTGTCGTAAAATTCGGCGGCAACGCCATGGATGGCGAGGATCTTAAAGAGCAGTTTGCCCGCGATAGTGTGCTGATGAAACTGGTGGGGATGAACCCCATTGTGGTGCATGGAGGCGGCCCCCAAATTGGGGATCTGTTGGAAAAGCTCGGCATTGAATCGCGCTTCGTCAACGGCATGCGCGTGACAGACAGTGCGACGATGGATGTGGTGGAAATGGTCCTGGGTGCCAGTGTAAACAAGGAAATTGTTTCGCTGCTCAACCGCAATGGCGGCAAGGCCATCGGCCTGACGGGTAAGGACGGCCAGTTGATTCGCGCCAAAAAGCTGAAGGTCAGCCACCGCTCACCGGAAATGGCAGCGCCGGAGATTATTGATATTGGCCACGTGGGTGAAGTCGAATCGATCAATGCCGGCGTGATGGACATGCTGCTTAATAGCGACTTCATTCCCGTGATTGCGCCCATCGGCGTAGACAGCAATGGTGAAAGCTACAATATCAACGCCGACTTGGTGGCAGGTAAAATGGCGGAGCATCTCAAGGCTGAAAAGCTGATGCTGTTGACCAACGTGGCCGGCCTGATGGATGCAAAGGGCAAGGTTCTGACCGGGTTGAGTACTGAGCAGGTAGATGCCCTTATTGCGGATGGCACCATTTACGGTGGTATGCTCCCGAAAATTGGCTGCGCACTGGATGCGGTAAAAGCCGGTGTTACCAGCGCACATATCATCGACGGCAGGGTGCCGCATGCGGTATTGTTGGAAATATTCACAGATCGGGGTGTTGGCACCCTGATCACTAATCAATAATAAAGATCGACACAATTATGACTAAGCGTTCATCGCGCAAGCAGGAAATTCTGGAGGCTCTGGCTCGCATGCTGGAGGTTAATCCGGGTGATCGCATAACCACCGCCAAGCTGGCTGAAGCTGTTGGTGTCTCCGAGGCCGCGCTATATCGACATTTCCCCAGCAAGGCGAAAATGTTTGAAGGACTTATCGAGTTTGTAGAAGACGCCATATTCAGCCGCATCAAGCTGATCATGAGCGAAGAAATGCACGCTCTGCCGCGCTGCCACAACGTGCTGCACCTGCTGCTGGTATTCACCGAGCGCAATCCCGGCATTACCCGCATTCTCAATGGCGATGCATTGGCTGGTGAAACGGCCCGTCTGCGTTCAAGGGTTCAGCAGTTTTACGAGCGGCTGGAAACCCAGTTAAAGCAGATCCTGCGCGAAGCGGAGCTCAACGAGGGCTTGCGGCCCCAGATTACAGTCACAGCGGCGGCTAATCTCTTGCTGGCTGCGGCAGAGGGCCGAATCGGACAGTATGTGCGCAGCGAGTTCAAGCGTCGCCCTACCGAATACTGGGATGAACAGTGGACGCAATTGACGGCGGAGTTTTTTCGCTCAGTACCGCAGGCTGAATCTGCGGCGAGAGTAGAGACGGTCAGCTAGTTAGCGGTTGCCGATTCTGTCGAGGAGGATGGCAAATCGCCGCATATCGCGATCGTAGCGCGCAGCGGTTTCATCCAGCTCAGCCTGACGGGCATTAATCAATTCCTCAACGTCACCGATCTGAATTTTATGGGTGCGAATGGCATCCTTGAGCTCTTCGCTGACCTCCATACCCTGACGGTCAGCCTCAGCGGCACGAAATTCCTCGCGCTCGACCTGGGTTTTAAGATAACTCAGATTGCCTTTAAGGATGGAAATACGCACCCGGATATCACTCATGGCGCGCTTTTTTGCTGCCTCGATATCGGCGACGTCGCTGTAGCGCAAAAGCAGGGACTCATCCCACTTGCGGCGGCGTTCAGCCTCTTCCTGTTCCAGTCGCGCTGCTTCGGATACCGTTTCTGATATGGCCGGTTCGACCCGTTTGACCACACGCCCATCCGGGCGGATGATTTCATAGCCGCGGCCCGCAGCCGAGGGTGGCAGGGTGTCATTGAGTACGATTTGCCCCTGATCATCGGTGTAGCGAAACAATAACTTGTCTGCGCCAATGACATTCCCTGCGGCCAGCAGGGCACTCCCCAGAAACAGGGCGCCAGCGGCAGAGCGGCATTGGTGGCACAGACTTATCAGGGACATGGGCTTGTTATACACCGAATCGGCGACGATATTCCTCGATTGCTTCAAGATTAGCAGTTTGAACAGAATTTGTGCGCAGATATTCGACAATATCATCGAGCTGAACAATGCTGATAACCGGGATGCTGTACTCCTGTTCGACTTCCTGAATGGCAGAAAGTTGCGATTTGCCTCGCTCCTGGCGGTCGAGCCCGACAATAACGCCGGCCACTTCTGCGCCTGACTGTTGAATCAAGTCAACCGATTCACGGATGGCTGTACCGGCGGTGATGACGTCATCAATAATAAAAACGCGGCCCTGCAGGGGGGCGCCCACGACCACCCCGCCCTCGCCATGGGTTTTGGCTTCCTTGCGGTTGTAGGCAAAGGGAACATCGCGCTGGTATTGATCTGCAAGTGCGCAACTGGCGGCTGCAGCGAGCACAATACCCTTGTAGGCGGGGCCGTATAAGACGTCAAAGGCGGGTGCCTTGTCCTGAAGCGCAGAAGCGTAGCAACGGCCAAGTGCAGCCAAGGCTGCACCCTGATAAAACAGGCCTGCATTAAAGAAATAAGGGCTGGTTCGGCCCGATTTGAGGGTAAATTCACCAAAAGTCAGGGCATTTGCGGCAATTGCCTGTTCAATAAATTGTTGTTGGTAACGTTCCATAGTAATCTCTATTCTGTAACTTAGCGTGACACGGGTGCGCGCCCTGACAAAACGGGGCATTGTAGCAGTCTATGGCGAGCAATAAAAAAGCCCTGCGGCATACCATAATAACGCCCAACCTCAGCTGAGTTGTGATAACCACGAGCTTATTGGATTTTCAATGCGAATAATCAGCTTCTGTGCCAACGGCATTGTCGACGCAGCCGAGCGCGGCTTCTTCAAGTGGATTGAAGAGCAGGATGCCGACATCATCTGTGTCCAGAATATTGGCGTGCAGGAATACAAATTGCGAGACCCGGTCTATTTCCCGCCGGGCTATAACGCCTACTTTGTTGATGCCTCCGAGCCTAACAGCAACGGCGTGGCCATCTACACCCGCCGTCTCCCCAAGGCCATTATGTACGGCTTGGGTTTTGCTGATTTTGATATGGAAGGCCGCTACATTCAGGCGGACTTTGAAGAGTTGAGTGTAGGCTGTCTGCTGGCACCAAGTGCTTACCCCAAGGACAGCAAGGCGCAGGCGAAGAAGGGCGAGTTCTTTGACCTCTATTACAATCACCTCAATAAAATCCGCAACAAGCGCCGCGAATTTGTCATCTGCGGCAACTGGAATATGGTGCATCGCAATATCGATGTGCAGAATCCCGACGCGGTGCAAGGTTTGTCGGGCTTTCTCGGCGAAGAACAGCAGTGGATGGAGCGCCTGTTCCACGAGCTGGGTTACGTGGACGCCTTCCGCACCGTCAATCGCGATGCGGATGAATTTACCTGGTGGCCCGATGGCGAGCAGGGTGAGAACGGCTGGCGAGTGGATTACCAGATTGTGTCAACGCGCTTCAAGCCCTATATCGAATACGGCACCATCTACAAAAACCAGCAGTTCGGTGATCACGCTCCTGTGATCATGGATTTCGACTACGAGCTTCCCGAAGCCGAGTTTTGATGTTAAACCCTCTTGATGACTAACTCGAGGTCCTGGGGCGAGTCTGTATCGGACTCGCTCTCAGCTCCTGCTAGCCGTGTACAGTCGTCAGTGTTGGTTGCCAAGGTGGGCCAATATGGCCGAGTTCAAGGTCTCTTCAATCTGTGACTTGTGATGCAAGGCCTCACCAATGCGGGTGGTGATGTGGGGTTGTTCGCTTTGCCGATCACGGTAGAGAATCTGGTTCACGTAGCAAAAGCGGGTGCGTTTGCGCGGTAGTTCTTCGCGAATATAGTCTGCCGCATGCTTGAGAATGTCCTTGCCGTGCTGGGCAAAATGCAGCGTCTTCTGATTGATACTGATATCAAAGCGGTGGCTATCGTCGGCAGAGCGGTAGGCCAGCATTCTGACGACAATGCGCAGTGTGTCTGCCGTGCTTTCCAGAGTTAGCGCTTGCGCGACCCATTCTGATCCCCGGCGCTCCAGTTGGTACCATTCGGCCTGGCGGCCGCTGAAGTGCTCACGCCGTAGGGCATTCACAAAGGCCTTGAGGTGGCCGAGCATGGTGGCACCGTCGTCGCAGAGCAGGGCCTGATAGTGCAAGGCGCCGGCACCGTCCAGAATAAACACGTCGGCGGCTTCTT
>JBFKDP010000248.1:0-6115 GCA_041619575.1 Litorivivens sp. | reverse complement strand
TCGCTGCGCTTGGAGTGTCTGAAGAAGTTGCCAAATTGGCACACCGATCGGTGATGGAGCGACTATGGCGACCTGATAAGCCGTTTTTTTATCGGTATATCGTGCGTGTTCATACACTGAAATGGATTGATGAGGAGATGGGGCTGGTAGATGTACACACCCGTTACAAGTCAACCGTCGTTAATACACACCCGGGTAGCGAAGTTGTGATCGGGCAGCGGCTTTTTCCCATCCTCGGGAGCGATCAGCCAGAACCAAAGTTGCTCCGTTGCTTAGCAAAGGAAAAAAGTACGGCCAACATCATCGCCAGTGTGGAGGGTTTTTCACGAGATGATCATGCGGATCAGCCGGTGTTTTCGGCGGTACTGAAAGTACCTGGTGACCATGTTGAGTTCGATCTAGATGTTGAGTGGACCTACTGCAAAAATATCGACGAAGACAGCGTTATTAGCTATGAATGCCAGTCGTTCTGCGAGTCGTACATGGAGGTCGAAGTGCTCTATGAAACCGAAGAAATGAAGGTCTCGTTCGAGACTATTGGTCCACTCACAATGGTTGATAGTCGGCTGACTGATGTGCCAATTCAGAAGAAATCGGAGGGTTTGATCATGCCGTGGAACGGATATATACTGTCAATTCAAAGGTTGAAGTCGCGATGCGACAAGGAGCAGAGAAGCTCATGAAAACAAAAGAATGGGCCTAACCCGTCCGTCAATGAATTCACGTACAGAGCCCGCTTTTGCGGGCTTTGTCGTTCTTGAGGGCAGGTTTCAGAGCCTCAGGACGGGGGCTGATCGACTTCGGGCGCGTAGTGAAGTGGCTGGGTGTTTGTCGGCTTGCTCCTGACGTCCCCCCGAATTTGAGTAGCACTCGCATTTAGAGTCCAATCCCTCAAGAACAGGAGATTGGACGTGAAGAAGCGTTACAGCGACGAACAAATCATTGGCTTCCTTCAGGAGGCCGAATCAGGGATTCCGGTGAAGGAGTTGTGCCGCCGGCATGGCTTTTCACAGGGCAGTTTTTACCTTTGGCGAAGTAAATTTGGCGGCATGTCGGTACCGGACGCAAAGCGCCTGCGGGAGTTGGAAACGGAAAATGCCCGGCTCAAGAAAATGCTGGCCGAGTCACTGCTTGAGCAGGAGGTGACGCGGGAGGCGCTGAGAAAAAAGTGGTGACCGCCCCAGCCAAGCGGGATCTGGTGCGGCACTTTCAGGAAAAGGGGCTGAGCGAGCGGCGCTCGCTGTCCATTGTTCAGATGAGCGCCAGTGCGCTGCGTTACCAGCCCCGTCCGGATCGAAATGCCGAGCTGCGTGCTGAGATCATTCGCCTGGCTCATCGTTACAAGCGATACGGCGCAGGCATGATTTACCTCAAGCTGCGTCAGCAAGGCCGGCAGGTGAATCACAAGCGCGTCGATCGGCTCTATGCGGAAGCTCAGCTACAAGTGCGCCGTCGCAAGCGCAAGAAAGTGCCCGTAAGTGACCGGCAGCCGCTGGCTCGCCCGAAAGCGCCCAATACGGTCTGGTCAATGGACTTTGTCTTTGATCGTGTGGCTGGGGGTCGTTCAGTGAAATGCCTCACCATCGTGGATGATGCGACACACGAATCGGTTGCGATTGTGCCTGCCCATGCCATCGGAGGGGCTCAGGTCGCTCGTGCGCTTGATGCCGTCGCATTGCATCGTCCTCTGCCCGCGATCATTCGTTCTGACAATGGAAAGGAATTCATCGGCCGAGCCATGCTGGAGTGGGCACATCATCGAGGCGTGGATCTCAAGCAAATCCAACCCGGGAAGCCCCAGCAGAACGCGTACATTGAATCGTTCAACGGTCGTTTTCGGGATGAATGCCTGAACGAAAACTGGTTTGTCAGCCTCGATCATGCCAAACGGATCATTGAAGCCTGGCGCGTGGAATACAACCGCGAAAGACCCAAGAAATCTCTGGGCGGGCTGACGCCCTCACAGTTTGCAAGAAAGCTCGCCGAGAAATCGGCTAATTTATCCTCGGACTCTAATGCCAAGTGCTACTGATGACGGGGGGACGTCACTCCGTTACCAAGTGAGGGCTGCCCTAGGCCTTGACCCCCACCCCAGACGAGGCACGACTAATAGTTGATGCTCTTGATACAGTCTGTTAGTTTATTGCTGTGGCCGTACCAGCCAGTAGCTCCTTGCGGGGTAACGTCCACGCCGCCTAGAAATAGGTCCGCACCTTGAGTGGGATATTAAAGAGGCCTGGCATTTTTTTTTAATCAACTCGGGTATCTGCGCTTATCGGGTTTCGCGAATGGCCCATTTGAATGGAAATAGCTTGCTCGACGAGCGGAAGTTATCACAGGGCATCGCACTACTTCCACCAAGTATTTCAATATTCTGATTGTCTTGCAAAAGTGTCGTGTGGTTCGTGTTCCGATTAGAGGGTGTTTGTAACTCGCTCATCGAAGTCGTCAGGTTCTCAATGCCGCAGGCGAATCTACAGGACAATATGCCCCATGAAAGAATAAATGCATGGGTGAAACGGCGACTTCCTCATCGGGAAGTGAGAAGAGCGAGTTCACCATGAGTGGAACCAGTCTGAAATGCACGCCCCCCAAGCTGAGTTTTCTTGGTTAACTCCGGTGGGCCGATCAAGTAGTTTCAGCGGTCCGTTTGCCAAAGCCTCACGCAGTAAAGACATGTTCTTCTTCGTGTCATCCAGATTGTGGATATCTAGCACAAGGTCAGTTAGTACCTGTGCAAGCGCCCCGAAAACATCGAGTTTGGGAGTGGGAATACGTATTCGTGAAGCGGCCCGGTACTTTTTCGCTACTTGGCTGGCGTCAAAACTCTTGTCAGAAAACGGGCGATAACCGTTCGTCCACGAGTTAGCTTCGTCCAAGAGCTCAGTTATGCAGGGTGTTGTACCGCGTTGAGCGTGGAACAAAGGGTGCGGGCGAATATCCCCAGTGTTCTCACTTGCGTGATAATCATAGTGCCAAGAATCAACCACGTGAATGTCCTCAGCCTTTGGTATATCGTACGAAAAAATTGTCGTGTTCGCCCCATAACTCATGAGCTGCTCTTGACCACCTATCTGCACTACGTCGTAATGCCCGGTAACAAGTACGGTCAACCGGTGAGTCCTCGACTTGCGATACCCAGATATGTCATTGAGGTTCGATAGGAGAAAAGGCTCTTTCAAAGATATTCGAGAGCTCTCCGCATGGTCCGTACTTTCCAGTTTCGCTCGCTTAAGACAGGTGGGTGTCCTGCATTCGTTAGCACAGCGTTGAACTACACTTGTAGTCTTCTGTAAGGCTAACCTCGCGCTCTCCCAAACTTCATAGGCCATATTAGGCTGCGCTCCTACTGGCGCATCCAAGGTGTGAACATCTGGTGTATATCACGCTTAACGAAGCTTAGAGCAGAAGCCTTAGGAATCCAATTTGGCCTCGCATAAGCTCCGTCAAATGGCGCTTCAGTTACTACGCAATATCGAAGTGCTTCTGGGTCATTATCGTCCGAAACTTTCGCGCCAACTAGTCTAAGAAGATCTGATAATTCACCGCTATTCTCTATTACATCAACAACGTCATAATACCAATATGAGCAAAACACCTCAGAAAAAGGCCCTTTATATTGCGCGTGCTCCAGGAGTTTTAGAAGGTTATTATTTTTCTGCAATACATCGGTTGAACTGATGCCCATTTGTGCCGCTGTAGCAGGTGCGTTTATTATCGGCCCCGGAAATGGTTGAATCGTATTGCACAACCAATACCCCAGTTGAGCTGCCAAAATTCGCAAGAAATCATGTTCACCTCCGATCTCTTTTAGCTCTTGCTCTCTGGGTAGCTCACTGAAGTAGGCCGAATAGGTATCGGAGTACGCCTCAAACTCTCCCGTTAGCTCCGGCTTATCAAGAAGCGTCGCTAGCAAATCGGCTGTACCCGCATACTTGTGTACGTTCTCCGTTCCAAGTTTCAACAAACTTTGATGGATGGATTTAAACCCATTAGCGTATTGAATGGCTGATTCTGACAGATCAGCTAAAAAGTCGTCACCCGAACTACGCCATGTTGGGAAGGAAATCATGCGTGACCCTTCTGCGGTCTGTGTGGCACGGTACTTATATCGGGCTAATTCTGCATTTCCTTGTACCTTCTTTTGGTAAGACAAGATAGGAATCCCACGCCTGTTTAACGCGGCCCGGATAGACGGCGCGTCATGTGGTGCGGAGATATTTCCGTCGGCCGCAAATCTTATCAATGTTCTATCGACAATTGCCAAGTCAAATAGTGAACCTTTTTCAGCTCCTTTCAGGTACTCATACACCTGATCTTCGGGCGCCGAACCTGAATCAATAGCGATATGGCATTCCGTTAGGTCATCAACATGAATGTCATCCGAAATATTTTCAAGCTTTTCTTTGATAGTTTCGTACTTATCGCGCTCATCTTCGATGAGAAGTAGCCGGAACCCCATGTCTTACCCCAGTGGCAGTGTAACTTCGAACGTAGATGCGAAGCCTGTTGCGGGAGGCTCCCTCAACTCAATCTTTCCACCTAGCGTATTGATTACTCGTTGAGTTAGCGATAGACCTAGGCCCATACCACTCCCTAAGCCGGTATGATCTTCAACTGACCGGGTCGTCGTAAACATCGCGTCAAATATTCGATTTCTAATTGTTTTTGGAACCCCGATCCCTGTGTCTGACACCGTCAGAACCAAACCCTTTGCGTTTCGGATCAAAGTAATGCGGATCCGCTCGTCTTGCAAAGCATGCTTTGCGAGTATTGCCTTCAACGCATTTGTGTAAAGGTTCATAACAATCCCGGAAAATGCAGCGACTGGCACGCCATGAATATCGAAATCATGACACTCCTCTAGATCCACGGAAATTCGTTCGCGATTAGTGAATCCCGCAAAAGTTGAATCAACCACAAATCTGATTTGGCTCAGACCGGAAAACTCTCTCGAGTTAGTGGTGCCGGCTTGTTCAACCATAAGGCGGCTGTAGTCCATGTAGGACCGGAGTAGATCAAATGTTGACTCGAGTGCGTCGACGGTCGGCTTGGCATGCGGGTCGACGAGTGCATGCTGTTTTATTAGGCGAATTCCATCTTCCAAGTGAAGCAATACCTTCTCAAACTCATGCGTAATAAAACCAGCCATCACACCAAGAAGTGAAATTTCTGAAAGCGCCTCCAGTTTTTTTGACTCATATGTGCGCGTATCTCGCACTCTCTCTTGTGCCTGAAGCAACTGAAAAACAATTTGCTCCCTCGCCATCGGCGCAATAGAAGGCGACATCTCAACGGTGTGGATCGCTTCCTTAAAATCCTCAGAAATCTTGGAAAGATTGTCCTCGTATATGCGTTGTTCTCGCTCTAATGCGAATTTTTTATCGAATTTCGCAATGAGCTCGAGGGAAAAGCGGGCTATCTCATACAAGTCCGTAAACGCCCGGTTTCTCACGTAACCCTCGCGATTGATCGAGGGGATTAGATCAGTGGCATCGTTCCCAGACGAATGACTTCGGGATGCCACCATTACTGCGCCGACGACCTGCCCACGGCTTGGAAGGTAGAGCGCGGGATTCTGCTTAGGCTGACTCTTTTCTTCGGGTGACATTGGAAACAGTGACCTGGCGAGCTCGGTGCGCCATGATCGTCGTGATGTAGATTCATCGAGGTTTTGATCAAGCCAGTCGTCACCAGATTGGCCAAAAGGTGGAACGCGAAAACCTGAGTCGATGACGGCAATGCCACAGTTGTCTGCAACCCAACTACGAGCGACCACTCCATCCACATCACCTCCAGAAAACGTTCCCTTTCTCACTGGGAAGTATCTGATATCAAGGAGCAAAGGCGACGACAATGAATACTCGGGATGGATTTCGCGAAGAGGCAGGGAACGTTCAAATACCTTCCCTTTGTTTCGCCAGTGCAATTCAACTTTGGCTAGGCCGTTGTTTGCCTCTATTCGAGCCCTCGCTACAAAGTTCTCCATAACCAGAGACTGCAGCTTTTTAGGGCTATCATCAGCATGCTTACTTTTGCCATCGCTGGTTTGGAAGTCACCCCCCAAAGTGATTTCAAAGCCTGGATCAACGTTAAATCCGCCTCCCTGAGTGGT
>JBFKDP010000247.1:0-6154 GCA_041619575.1 Litorivivens sp. | reverse complement strand
ACCATTGTCGCCGCGCTCTATTGCCTCTTTTAGAGCCTGAATTACAGGCTCCGCGATTATTGCATGGGGTGTTTGCTTTGCCATTGTCTAACCCTCAGTGATGAGATACCACGTAGAGAGCCTAGCAAATTGTAAACAGAATATATATACTGTTCATTCATACAGTACTATTGATTACAGCTGTAATTAAATAAAAGTGTTGACACCTATCCCTGATCCGTGCTAATTTCTAGTTTCAACTGACGGAGGGTAGAAAAATGGCGAAATTGACAACAGACGAAACATTTTTCTTGCGCGTTGCTGAAGAGTGTCGGGAATATGCGGAGCGTTATAGCTGCTCACTTGAGGATTCGCTGGCAGACTGGGAGGGCGACGGGCCAAGCGGCAGCTGGGGACTCAATAGTTGGGAGAAGGATCAAGTTAGGCTAGTTCTGCGCGCAACCTAGCGTGCAATCACAATTCATTTCACAGGGTCGCTATACGCGGCCCTTTTTATTGCCTGATTATTACACATGAAACATTACCCCGAAGCTATTCGAGGATCAAAACACGACAACGAAACCCGAGCTCGGGTAATAGGTGAATATGCCATCAGGGGGAGTTACAAGGCCACTAGCAGGCATACTGGGATAGCTGAGAGTACGGTTAGGGATATGGTGAAGTCTGCTTGGGGGCAATCCATGCTCGCTGAAGTCCGAGCTGAGAAAAGCGACCAGTTTGTTGCTAAAGCCCAAGAGATCATAGAGGCAGCGGCAAAACAGGCGCTAGATCGCTTGCCGGATGCGAATGCCAGGGAGGCGGCAACTGTGGGAGCTATCTTTTATGACAAGATGCGCCTCGCCCTGAATCAACCGACATCCATTAAGGCCGATACCAAGAGCCTGGAGGCGCTGGCCAAGAGATTCGAGCAGCTATCCTCGAGGAATAGGGTGATATCTACTCAGGATGGCGATGGTAATGAGGTGGAAGAATAAGCATATTATTATCTCTGCATATTGGGTCCCATATTTGGGTGTGGGGCAGGGGCAAAAAGCGTGAGTGAGATTATCTTCATGTACCAATCCAACAAACCGCTATCAAACAAAAGAGCCTCTTATCAATGGCTTACGGGCGGACAGGTGTGGGACAGGTCAAAGACAGGTGTAGGACAGGTTGATGGATGATCCGGTACGCATAGACAATCCTGATTGGGATCGTGTTATAGAGTTAGCTGCTGATGCTTTGGATGAGGCGAATAATCCTGATTCGGACATAGAGTCGTATATTTTTGAGGCTGTTTTGGAAGCCGTCTATGGTTCTGATATTTGGTCTTGGTGGAATATTCAGCAATGATCCGCCTATGCCACCGCTGTCATCAATATTTTGGTACTACGGCGGGTTATATGGATCATTTTGGTCAGAATGGTTGTAAGACGGGGAAGACGCTTCGTTCTGAGGGTTTGTGGCAGGGCCATTCGGACGTTTGGTGGACGCCTGATCGCGGATTTGATGATACTGAAGACGATTGGATGGGGGTTTTGCCGGAGAGCAAATGGGAGTGACCTGGACTCCGGTCGAAGTAGTAAGATAACTGCTTGATTTCATTGGTGTGTAACTTGCCTGAGTTGGGGGGTTGATACCTATGCCTAGGGTACGGGACTCAAGCCAGTTTGCGGACTGGATTTTGACCTCCCAAGAGCCTCCCCCGGAGGGTATTTGGGTGGAGATGTCGAGAGATCCGACGGATGAGGGGATGTCTTTCAGGATGCGGGTTGATAATTTAGAAGAATGGTTGAAAACCTGGAATATTCCTTATTGGAGGGCTGATGGCATCGGGTGACATAATTGTCCAAACGGCCCCTCAGAGTGGTCTTGAGTATTACCGTTTATACAATCGCATCCATTTTGGTCGTGAGTGGCTCCGATTAAGGCCCGGAAGGTCGTTTATCAGGAGCAGGCGTCCTAGTCCGTTTATTACCGAATTAAGCCCTATACGGACGCCCAGAACACGCAGGCATCGGTTTGAATCAGAGCCCCCCTTGGTCTTCAATATTAGCCAAGACAGTGTAAGCCCTCTTGTTGGGGCTATTTCTGTGGCATCTGACGCTATTGTCAGGGTGAGAGAGCAGAGAGGCAAATAAATTAAGCTACCCCCTTCTTAGGGGATGCGAAACGCTCCGAGTGAAAGTCAATACCAATACTAGTCACTGATTGGCCTCGGGCAACGGGCGCAGACGCGCCCTTTTATACCGTTATATCGCAATTCTGCGGTATATGAGTAAGTGAGGACCGCGGCAACCGCGGAGTTCGTTCCAAATGCACGCAGCATCAAAAAGACCCTCTAGCGATTCTATAGTTGTTGTGAGTGGATACCGCCGATGCGGTAAGTCTGTCATGATGCGGGCAATCACTGAGGGGCTGAGGGATGGCCGGACACTGCTACCTATGGACAACTTTCTCAGCCTTCCCTGCCTGCCGGCTGGTGATTGGCTCCTTATCTGGATGCACCGCGAGGGTAAGGGAGATTACCGTACCAGACGCGCCTTGGGAATCATGGAGCAAAGAAGGGATGTTGAGCTGATTCGGGTCGATTTTAAGCATTTTGTAGAAAATCCAGCAAGGACTTTGTCCAAAATCAAGACCAGCCCGATAGGCCGGGTGAGGCTTGACCTGGATGTTGAGAAAGCAGCCTCAGTCATTAAGCCAGAATTTTACAGAGAAAGGAGAATCAAGAGTGACAACAGCAAGATCCGGCGTGTTAAGCGAACCGCCGAAAGTAATCATCGGGAAGCCGCAGAAAGAACCCAAAACGGTTGAGGTCCAGAAGGGCGATTACAAGGGCCTTTACGAGAAGTGCTGGGATTTAGAAGATTATCGGATATACTCTCCCGGCGAACGCCTAGTTAGTGATTTTATAGGGGCCGCAAAGCCCTATAAAACACAAACGGTTATAGATTGGGGCTGTGGGTCTGGGAGGGCTGGCTATAAGCTCTACAAGGATCACGGCCTTAATGTCACACTGGTTGATTTTGCGGCAAACTGCCTTGACGAGAATGTTCGTAAGGAGGCAGAAGACAACGAAAACCTCCGCTTTGTTCAGTTGGATCTGACAAAGGAGATTGACCCCGAAAAGCTGGAGCATACATCTCAGTACGGCTTCTGCACGGATGTATTGGAGCACATCCCAGAAGAAGACGTTGATGCTGTGATTGAAAACGTACTCAGCCACTCCAAACACGTCTTTTTCCAGATTAGCTGCATTCAGGACCATTTCGGCGCACACGACGCCATTCGGGGCGATAAAGACCGGGAACACCTCCACGTTTGCGTTCACGACTACCAGTGGTGGCTACGAAAGTTTGTGGACTACGGTGTCACCATACACAGGTCGGCTGACCTAAAAAGAAGTTGTCTCTTCTATGTCAGCGCCTACACGGGTGAGTGGTTCGATACTGTCAGGGGGTATGTAAACGTGCCCGCAGAGACAGTGATTGAGAATATAAGGCACTCGGCAACGCTTGATGTTCCGCAGATCCGCCCGATGGAGACTCAGGATCTTGAGATTATGCTTTTGGCCGGGGGGCCAAGCCTTAGCGAATTTGAAGAGGAGATTATTCAAAATCGCAAGGACGGCATGAAGCTGGTTACAGTGAACGGAGCCTATAACTGGGCAATGGATCGCGGCCTAAAGCCGAGCCTCCAGTTCCTGATTGACTCTCGGGGTTTCAACAAACGTTTTGCGGAACAAAACGAGCTGACCGAGGAAACCAAGTTCTGTATTTCCTCTGCTGCCGACCCAGAAGTGTTTGAGCTTCTGCCGCATGACAGGACATGGATCTTTCACACGTCCCTGTCAGACGAAATTGAGCCGGTAATGAAAGAATGCTACGGAGAGGAGTATAAAGATTACTTCCCAGTGCCCGGTGGATGCACGGTCACACTGAGGGCTATTGTTGCCCTGCGTATGCTTGGATTCTACAAGATCCACGTTTACGGCTTTGATTCCTGCATCATGGACGATAAGCACCATGCTTACGACCAACCGGAAAACAAAGAAGACATGGAAAAGGCCGTTACCATAACGGTAGCGCCGGGCTCTAAGTGGGAAAAGAAATTCCTCGCAGCGCCGTGGATGCTTTTCCAGGCTATTGACTTTAAGCGCATGGCATCGAGGATTCTACCCGATGTCCTGTTAGACGTTAAGGGCGATGGAATGATCGCCTATATGATTCAAACCGCTGCCGAAATGAACAGGGCGGTCGATTTGGAAATAGATGCTGTTGAGCATCTGGAAGATAGTGAAAAACCGCCTCCACGTGCTTACGTGCGCCGCGAGGCTTCTTAAACCTATAAAGGCCCGAAGGACCGGGCTTACACGAAAGGGACTTCAAAATGGCTGCAAGTGCGTGGACCGTTTTCAAACAGGCAAAGCATAACCTTGGCCTTGGAAAACTAGACTTATCAGGTGCGACGTGGAAAATCATGCTTTTCCGCTCAAGCGCATCAACAACCCTCGAAACGAACATCTCGACCATTGGTTCGGTTGGTTCGTTCACATCGACGGCGGGCAATGCCGATGAAACCGAGACACTCGGTTCAATCGTCTGGACGGGCACGGCATCCGCTAATGCAACAACCCGTAAGTGGGACTGTGCAGACCCGGTGTTTACGGCATCGACTCAGGCAATCAGTAGCGTTCGTTACGCGGTAATTTACTGCTCAACGGCTTCTGCCGACAGACTGCTTTGCTACGCTGCTCTATCAACGGCTGAGTTTGCTGTATCGTCTTCGAATACTCTAACGATCCAGATGGCTGCATCAGGCGTCTTCACGCTCGCATAGCGTGTGCCAAAGTCAGACCAACCTAAAGGCCCTAAGTGGCGCAGGCGCCCCCGTGCGCCTGAAAATCTTGTTGGGAGTATTATGAACGACGATCTATTTCTTGATTGGACTCCGGTAACTCTGGATATTGGTGGGCAACCCGCCAATGTTCAGGGTTATCGTATTTATGACATGTCTGGTGCATCTCCCGCATTAGTGGCAGATGTTTCAAGCGGACCAACGACATTGGTGGGCTATGTAACAGACCCAAACGCCCAATACCCTGTGTCGGTATCGGCGTATAACAGCGCTGGCGAGGGGCCTTTGTCTTCAACCGTGGTTCCATCCCCGCCCTCGCAGTCTGTTCCATCTCAAGTTACGGGGTTGTCGGCAACGATTATCCCAAAATAACAGGGGGCGCCGTATCTGTGGTAAACACCGGATCTGTTGTTTTCGGCGTCCCAAGGGTATCCACATTTACAGGGAGTTTGTTATATAAAAATGTTGATGATGAGGAAGGTAATTACATTGTATAGGGGGCTTTCGTAAATGAGTATTATTGCCGCAATAACTGCGATCACCGCACTCTTGGTCGCCCTGAAAAACCTTGGGGTTTTTGACAAAAAGAATAAGGAAGATCGTGACTAGCGCAACACTCCCAATCCTTTCTTGGCCGATTACCGACAAGATAAAACTTGCGGCGCTGGGCCTTCTTGGTATATGGATTGCCTTAATGGCAAATATCACCATTATAATGAAGGGGCCGGTGCAGCCAGATACAGGCGACGCCCCCACTGATGTAAGGGCTTTTCCAAGCTGTGAAGGGTTTGGGTGCAATACGCTTGGTGGGCGGCAGGCCGGTAGCAGCGTTTGCATTATTACAAATACCAATAGCAGCGGCACAGGCAGCGCATCTGCTTGCTTCTTGCAATCTGGCCCACGGTTTATCATTTCAAAGGTTTCGGGCGTGGTGTTATTGAACGAAACGACGTTAACGGCAGCGAACTCAAATGTTCATTTTTTCGGACAAACTGCGCCGGGTGACGGTCTTATGTTTCAGCCTAGCGGCCAAAATCGAGCGTTTAACTTTGGTGGGCGTGGATCTGCATCGTCAGCATTTCAGGACGCGGTGTTTCAACATTTTAGAATTAGAAATAGTCCGGGCACTGGCGGGACTTCCTCAAATGCGGGGCAAGACGCCTTTAATTTGCGCAAGGGTGTTCATAATGTAATTTTTGACCATTGCGAAATAATGTGGACAAGCGATGAAGCGTTTAATTTTTATCACCATGACGATTTCAGCATCGGTGAGGGAAACGACACATATAATTTGACAATCTCGCGCTGCATAATT
>JBFKDP010000246.1:0-6165 GCA_041619575.1 Litorivivens sp. | reverse complement strand
GTTGAAGGGCGCTACCATCAGGTTAAGCGAATGTTCGGTCGTTTCCAGAACGAAGTGCTCGCCTTGCATCGCAGGCGTATAGGGGGGCTCGAATTGGATGGCAATTTGGCGCCAGGGCAGTGGCGGGAGCTTACGGCTGCGGAGCTGGCGGATCTCGATCACTGCTCTGACTAGCGTGCCAAAGACAGTCTTCGCAGTGGCGTTGTAGTAACTATGTCACATGTGGCGTAAGTGTGTGCTAACTGACTGGTGGGGCTGGACTTGCCTGACAAGTCTGTCTACTATTTGCTCAATCGGTTGCTGTTATCAGCGCCGGCAGGTGGTGAGTTTCAAAGAGACGCCACGCCAGTGACGAATGCAGTTCTCTGAGATCTCGCCTGCCCGACAACAGGGAGACTTGGTATGAAGCGGCATTACTTTATTAGCGACGATCTCGACGACCTTTCTGCAGTAGAACGCGACCTGGAAGAGGCCGGCGTTACCACTCCTCAAATCCATGTGCTCAGTGAAAATGATGCGGCCCTGGATAATCACCACCTCCACAAAGTTGAAGCAGTGCTTAAAAAAGACGTCGTGCGAGGCACCGAGCTGGGCGCCATCGTTGGCGTCATTGGTGCTTCACTCGTGCTGCTTGTGTGTTGGCTGACGGGCTTCTCTGAAACCTATACCTGGGTGCCGGCCATTTTCTTGTCCATTGTGATTCTGGGTTTCTGCACATGGGAAGGCGGACTGATTGGGATACAGGAGCCTCATGCAGAGTTTCGGCAGTTCTCGGATGTCTTGGCTGCTGGCAAGCACGTATTGTTTGTGGACGTTGATCCTGAGCAGGAGCCCATTTTGAGTCGGGTAGCGGGAGAGCACCCTAAACTTGAGGCCGTTGGGATTGGTGCGCCAACACCAAAACTTGTGATTGTTGCTCAGCAAAAGTGGGCACATTTTATGAAAGTGGCTCCGTAGGTACGCAGCCACAATTTGGACGTGCAACTATTTTGTGTGCGCTCTGCAGGCTTATATTTTCTAGTGGGCAGTAAGAGGAAAGTTGTTATAAGCAGTTCTTGAACAATAATAACGGGTGGTACTCACTATGAAATTGGTGGTTGCACTGGTTTTGCTGGTACTCGGGTCCTTGCTGTTTCATTGGCTCAGTCCCTGGTGGTTTACGCCGCTCGCCTCGAATTGGAGCACCGTCGATACTACGGTCGATATTACTCTCTACATCACCGGCATAGTCTTTGTTGCCGTGAATCTCTTTATGGCTTACGCCATTTTTCTTTACCGCCACAACCCTTCTCGCCGCGCGCACTATGAACCCGAAAACAAAAAACTCGAAACCTGGCTGACAGGCATTACTACCGTCGGGGTGGTGGCCATGCTCGCGCCGGGCTTGGTTGTCTGGGCTGAATTTATTCGCGTGCCCGAGGAGGCGCATGAAGTCGAGGTGTTGGGCGAGCAATGGCAGTGGAGTTATCGCTTTCCGGGCGCTGACGGCATTTTGGGTGAGGTGGATGCGCGCTTTGTCAGCGAGGCCAACCCTTTTGGCATCAGTCCAGCTGATGAAGCGGGGCTCGACGATATTCTGGTGCGCAGTAACGAGCTGCATTTGCCGATCGATCGTCCGGTCAAATTGCTTCTGCGCTCCAAGGATGTGCTGCACAATTTCGCGGTACCCCAGTTCCGCGTAAAGATGGATATGGTGCCCGGCTCGGTTAGCTATACGTGGTTTTCGCCGACGGTACTCGGCAAATATGACGTGCTGTGTATGGAGCTTTGCGGTATTGCCCACTACACCATGCGTGGTCATGTAGTCGTCCAGAATCAGGAAGATTTTGATCGTTGGCTGGCTGAGCACTCAAGCTGGAGCGAGATACAGGGTAGGCCGGCGCCGGATCCAGTGGCGGGAAAATCCCAGTATGGCGTATGCGCGTCGTGCCACGGTCAACAAGGGGAGGGCGTCGCCGCCATGAATGCGCCAGCCTTGGCTGGTATGGCAGCGTGGTATCTCGAACGTCAGATTCGACACTACCAGCAAGGCATTCGCGGCGCCCATGAGGACGATACTTATGGTCAGCAAATGGCGGGTATGTCCCGGGTACTTGCCGACGATGCAGCGATACGTAACGTCAGCGCCTACCTGCAATCGCTGCCTCGACCTGAACTTGAACGTACCGTTTCAGGCAATGTCGCCAAAGGCGCAGCCCATTTCAACAGTTGTGGTGCGTGTCACGGGGCTAAGGCCCAGGGTAATTATGCACTGCAGGCGCCGCGGCTTGCCGGTCAGCAGGACTGGTATCTGAAGCGGCAACTGCACAATTTTCGGCAGGGTATCCGCGGTACGCATGAGGGAGATAACTACGGCCATCAGATGGTACTGATGGCGCGCTCCCTGCAAAACGAATCATCCATCAATGACTTGCTCTCCTATTTGAATACGCTGTAGCCGGGAAGGCAGGAGCCAGGAGCAGATATGCAACACATTGCACTTGCAGACCAAACGCTGGAAATGCACGAGCCCAAGAGTTTTGTGACCCGTTATATTTGGAGTCAGGACCATAAAGTTATCGCCATCCAGTATGGACTGACAGCGATATTTGTGGGGCTGGTTGCATTGGTGCTTTCGGGATTGATGCGTCTGCAGTTGGGCTTTCCCGACACCTTTGACTTTATCGATCCCAGCGCTTATCTGCAGTTTGTCACCATGCACGGCATGATTATGGTGATCTACTTGCTAACCGCTTTGCTTTTGGGCGGGTTTGGCAACTACCTGATTCCGCTGATGGTGGGTGCCCGGGACATGGTCTTTCCCTATATGAATATGCTCAGTTACTGGGTGTACTTACTGTCAGTGATCGTGCTGTTGGCGAGTTTTTTTGTGCCGGGCGGGCCCACGGGTGCGGGCTGGACACTGTATCCTCCCCAAGCGATCCTGCAGGGCACTCCCGGCTACGATTGGGGCATTATTTTGATGTTGGTGTCGCTCGCGATTTTTATCGTGGCATTTACCATGGGCGGTCTGAATTACGTAACCACCGTGCTGCAGGCTCGCACCCACGGTATGACGCTGATGCGCATGCCCCTGACCATCTGGGGCATCTTTACCGCTACTATTCTAGGCCTGTTGGCGTTTCCGGCTTTGTTGGTGAGCGCCATTATGATGTTGTTAGATAAGACAATCGGCACCAGCTTTTTTATGCCTGCGCTCGTGTCGCTCGGCGAAAGCCTGGATTACACTGGCGGCAGCCCTGTGCTGTTTCAGCACTTGTTCTGGTTTTTTGGCCACCCGGAAGTCTATATCGTAGCCTTGCCTGCGTTTGGGATGGTATCTGATGTGCTGGCAACCCATGCACGCAAGAATATTTTTGGCTACCGCATGATGGTCTGGGCGATTGTCGCTATCGGGGGACTCAGCTTTGTTGTGTGGGCGCACCACATGTATGTGAGTGGCATGCATCCGGCCTTTGGTTTTTTCTTTGCGACGACAACGCTGATTATCGCTGTGCCTACGGCCATCAAGGTTTACAACTGGGTGTTAACGCTTTGGCGCGGCAATATTCATCTGACGGTTCCCATGTTGTTTGCCATCGGCTTTATTTTTACTTTCACCCACGGTGGTCTGACCGGCTTGTTTCTCGGCAACGTGACCATTGATCTGCCTTTATCGGACACTTATTTTGTAGTGGCCCACTTCCATATGGTGATGGGTGTGTCACCCATTATGGTGCTGTTTGCGGCTATCTACCACTGGTATCCGCTGATCACCGGCTACAATCTTCATGTGGGGCTCGGTAAGGCACATTTCTGGCTGACTTTCCTGGGAACCTACGCCATTTACCTGCCCATGCACTATCTTGGCTTTCTTGGCGTGCCGCGTCGCTACTTCGCCATGGGGTCAACCGACTTCATTCCCGAGTCTGCCCAGAGCCTGAATGCGAGCATTACCGTATCGGCCTTGATTGTCGGGCTGAGTCAGTTGATCTTTCTGGTCAATATTTTCTGGAGTCTGCGGCGCAAAGAGGCCGCCGGACATAATCCCTGGGGTGCCACCAGCCTGGAATGGCAGACGGAGCATGTCCCTCCCCATCATGGTAATTGGGGGCCTGAATTGCCCCGGGTGTATCACTGGGCCTACGACTACAGTGTGCCGGGTTCTGAACATGATTTTATTCCACAGAATCATCCAATAAGCGACGCCGAGGGCACAGCGTCCGAGGAGGACAAGGCATGAGCTTGTTCAGCGTTCTCGGTGAAAAGCCTTGGCTCAATCCCAGCGCAGTGCTGGAAGGGCCGGACGAACAGGCCATACCCTACGCGGCTGCCAGTACAGCACTGCGTTTTATCATGGCGATTGTCAGTGTGCTATTTTTCCTGTTTTTCATTACCTTTCTTTCCCGTTCACAGTACCCGGACTTTCAGGCACTGGCCGGCCAGCCCTGGCAACCTTTCTCTGATAGCAGTCGTTTGTGGATGAACACAGCACTACTGGCGATGAGTTGCCTGGCGATGCATATCGGGCTCACGTTTGCGCGCCGGGCTTGGCTACCTGGGGTGGTGTCTGGCCTGGGTTTCGCGACGATATTCGCCATCCTGTTTTTACTGGCCCAGTTCGCCTTGTGGCAGGAACTGTATGAACTTGGCTTTTATGTAGGCAGCAATCCGGCGAATAGTTATTTTTACCTGCTAACAGCCGTACACGGTTTGCATCTGATAGGAGGCATCGCTGCCTTAGCCTGGGTGGCAACACACTTTTTGCAGCGCCATGCGTCCGCCGTGTTTGCAATTCCCCTTGGGCTTTGTGCGCGCTATTGGCATTTTCTGTTTGTGGTCTGGCTGGTGGTCTTCGCGCTGTTAACCAGTGAGCCGGCAACCATCAATGCACTTGCTGCCATGTGCGGCTTTTAGTGCGGTGACTGATCAGGTGAAACAGCCATGAGTGAATCGAAAAGTAGTTACAGTGCTCCCGGTTTGGAGGGCGTGGTAGACGATTGGTCTGCCGACAAGCAAGCCTTCGACATGCCCTGGGGCAAGTTGATGATGTGGATATTCCTGCTCAGCGACACCTTTATTTTTAGCATTTTCCTGACGGGTTACATGAATGTACGCATGTCGGCAACGGAGGCCTGGCCGAATCCCAGCGAGGTCTTTGCGTTGGAGATCGCGGGCGTTCACCTGCCTTTGCTGTTGATAGCCATAATGACCTTTGTGCTGATCACCAGCAGCGGCACGATGGCAATGGCGGTCAATTACGCCTACCGCGGCGATCGGCGTCGCACCGTGATGTTTATGGCGCTGACAGCGCTTCTTGGTGCGAGCTTTGTCGGTATGCAGGCTTTTGAGTGGACCAAGTTAATCGTCGAAGAGGGCGTTCGGCCCTGGTCAAATCCGATGGGTGCGTCCCAGTTCGGTTCAACCTTTTTTATGATCACCGGCTTTCACGGCATGCATGTGACGGCGGGTGTTATTTATTTAAGTATTGTCGCGCGCAAAGTGGGGCGTGGCGACTATGAGAGGAAGGGCTACGCTATCGTCGAAATTACAGGCCTTTACTGGCATTTTGTAGACTTGGTGTGGGTGTTTATTTTCGCATTCTTTTATTTATGGTGATGCTATGAGCGATGTCGCAGGGCAACAGCATCCAATCGGCATCTATCTGAAAATATGGGTGCTGCTGTTCGTACTCAGCACATTGTCCTATCTGGTGGACTATTTTCAGCTAGAAGGCTTTTTGCGGTGGACACTGATACTGATTTTCATGTTCTTGAAGGCAGGCTTCATCGTTGCAATTTTCATGCACCTGACATGGGAAAGGCTGGCCTTGAAGATGACTTTGTTGTTGCCTGTCATCGCCATCATTGTCCTGATCGCCTTGATGGCCATTGAGGGTGAGTACGTCAATGTTACCCGTTTTCAGTTTTTTGATCGTTGACGAATATCTTCAATGAAGCTGTCCTCGCGCACGCGGTTAATCGTGATATTTATGCTGGCCAATGTCGTTATTCTGACAGTAGGCAGTATTCTTATTATCAACAGGCCCGTCAGCCTTCCCCAAATCGAGGGGGTTTTTCTGCCCACCGCGAAGTCTCTGCCCAACTTTGAGTTAACAGACCAGTATGGGCAGAGCTTTTCCAATAGGCATTTGGTCGGGCGTTGGCATATTGTTTCCTACGGCTT
>JBFKDP010000245.1:0-6180 GCA_041619575.1 Litorivivens sp. | reverse complement strand
TTCCACTTTATCAACTTCCCGAGCAGGGAAACCATGGAAAAAATTGTTGCCGTACACCACCCTGATGTCAAAAAGGAGCTGGTTAATGAGGCACTGGAAGTTTTCTTTGACGTTCGCAGTATCCCCGGTTTAAAGAAGAAACCCTCAACCTCGGAATTGATAGACTGGCTCAAGTTGCTGATGGCAGACGATGTGCCGGATGAGATTCTGAAGAATCGCGACAGCAGCAAGGCCATTCCCCCTCTTTACGGTGCATTGTTGAAAAACGAGCAGGACGTTCACCTGCTGGAAAGACTAGCGTTTATGCATCGCAGGGAGAGCCGTGGATAGTACTCTGCGCTCAGGGTTGTTAACTGCGCAATGAATGTCTAGAGAGTACCAGTCATGTTGATCAGCTTTTTTCTCACCTTAAAGAAGGCGGGCGTACCCGTCTCGATACGCGAACTGCTGGATTTGATAGCCGCTTTGCGTGCGCGCCTGATATTTGCCAACGTCGATGATTTTTATCATATGGCGCGGCTGTGCATGGTCAAGGATGAATAAGACTATGATCGCTTTGATCTGGCCTTTGGGCGTTATTTTCGTGATCTGGAAACACTCGATGACGTAATTGAAGCCTTGATTCCCGATGATTGGCTGCGAACCGAATTTTTAAAGCAGCTCAGTGAGGAAGAGAAGGCGAAAATTGAATCCCTCGGTGGGCTGGACAAGCTAATAGAGGAATTCAAGAAACGATTGGACGAACAGAAAGAGCGTCACGAGGGTGGTAACAAGTGGATTGGTACTGGGGGCACATCCCCCTTTGGCCACAGCGGTTATCACCCGGAGGGTATACGTGTTGGCGGTGAAAGCAAGAACAAAAAGGCTGTCAAGGTTTGGGAAAAACGGGATTTTAAAAATCTGGATGATGGCGTAGAAATTGGCACACGCAATATCAAGGTTGCACTGAGGCGCCTGCGCAAGTTTGCGCGCACGGGCGCGGCGGATGAACTGGATCTGGACGACACCATTGGCTCGACGGCACGCAATGCCGGCTTGCTGGACATCAAGATGGTTCCAGAAAAGCACAATGCGGTTAAAGTGCTGCTGTTTTTCGATGTGGGCGGCTCAATGGACCCGTTTATCCGTACATGTGAGGAGTTGTTTTCTGCGGCACGCAGCGAGTTTAAACACCTCAAGTATTTTTATTTCCACAACTACCTCTACGAATCTGTCTGGGATAACAATATCCGTCGTCATAACGAACGGATTTCCACGATGGATATTCTCCATAAATACAGCAGCGACTATAAGGTTATTTTTGTGGGTGATGCGGCCATGTCACCCTATGAAATTCTCCAGCCGGGTGGCAGTGTAGAGCACTGGAATGATGAAGCTGGCGAAGTGTGGATGAAGCGCGTCAAGGATACTTACGAGAAAGTTGTCTGGCTGAATCCGGTACCGCAGGACGAGTGGGGCTGGACGCAATCGACAGATCTGGCCTACCGTCAAATGGAGGGACACATGTATCCGCTAACCCTTTCAGGTCTTGAAAAAGCGATGGCCTTCCTGGCCAAGTAACAGTTTACTCGAATTGGCGAGGCAAGCATTGTAGCTTGCCTCGCCTTCCGCATGCCTTCTAAACGTGAATCCCTTTAAGCACAGTAGCCAGTGCAACCTGCTCGGCTGACGGCTCCGTCTTGCCCTGTTCGCTATGTTCTTCGCCCTTGGCGGCGGAAGAGTCCGGGAAGGTTTTGAACACCATATTCATGATAATTTCGGTTGCCTTGGGCATAATTGCATTGAGTACCTGCATGGTAATGCCAAGCGGGGTGGCAATGCGTTTCGGCCGTTTGATAATGGCTTCGGAAATCATACCTGCCGCTTCCTCGGGGGTTAACGTCGGTACTGCCTGATAGATAGAGGTTGGCCCGATCATGGGGGTGCGAACCAGCGGCATATTGATCGTCGTGAAAGCTATATTGCGGTCAGAGAATTCTGCTGCTGCAGAGCGTGAGAACGCATCCAGTGCTGATTTCGACGCGGCGTAGGCGGAAAAACGCGGCGATGTTCCGACGATGACTGCAATCGAAGAGATGTTGATGATGTGTCCGCTTCGGCGCTCCAACATGGAGGGTGCCAGCCCCATAACCAGTCGAATGGCGCCGAAGTAGTTCAGCTGCATGGTGCGTTCAAAGTCGTGAAAGCGATCAAAGGTCAGCTCTAGCGAGCGACGGATAGAGCGCCCGGCGTTGTTGACCAGAACATCCACATGGCCGTGATTTTTCAGCAGGGTTTCCACCAGCTGGTCGCACGAATCCATATCGGATACGTCGCAACTGTAGGCGAAGGAAGTGCCGCCAAGCTCTTTGATCTCGCGTTGGGTCTCTTCCAGTTTGTCGGTGCTGCGAGCAACCAGAACGACCTGGGCGCCAGCCTCGGCCAGTTGTAGGGCGGAAGCCTTTCCAATCCCTGAGGAAGCGCCTGTGATAACAATAACCTTGCCGGCGACGTTACCTTTCAGACTGCGATCTTTGAACAGGTCGGGGTCGAGTTTTCGCTCCCAGTAATCCCAGATAGCTGGCGCATATTCTTCGAGCGAGGGCAGCTTGATGCCGCTGCCTTTAAGAGCGCGCTCGGTTTCCCGGGTGTCATAGCGCGTGGGCATATTCGCAAACTTCATCGCATCGGGTGGGATGCCAAGGTCACCCAGAACAGAATTCATGATGCGTTTGATAGGCGCCAGGTTGGCGAGCATGGAGCGAATGCTTTGCGGAATAAACCCAAACATGCGGGCGTCGATGCGCAGTGCCATACGGGGTGCATGTCCGGCCTCGGCAAAAATATTCAGGACTTCACCAACGCGATGGCCATTAGGATCGGTCAGATGAAAGCAGGTATTGTCGAGTTTGGGTTTGTGCGACAGGTAGTCCATCGCATCCGCGACATAGTCGACCGGTACGATGTTCATTTGTCCGCCTTCGATGCCAATCAGAGATACCCAGGGCGGCAGCATGCGGCGGAATTTCTGCAGGAGCTTGAAGAAGTAGTAGGGACCGTCGATTTTGTCCATTTCGCCGGTTTTGGAGTGCCCAACGACCATGGCAGGGCGGTAGACCCGCCAGGGAATGCTGCACTCCTTGCGGACGATGCCTTCACTGACATGCTTTGTTCGGAAGTAGGGGTGTTTTAAGCCCTCTGCTTCTTCGAACATATCTTCGCGGAAGGTGCCTTGATACAGACCTGCCGCAGCGATCGAGCTGGCAAGGTGGAAGCACTTGGCTTCTAGTTGCTCGGCGCATTGTACGGCGTTACGGGTGCCTTCTACATTGGCTATCTCCTGGCTTTCGGCGTCAGCCTTGAGATCGTAGATGGCGCCAAGGTGGTAGAAGTGATCGATATTGCCGGTCAGCTTCTTCATATCCTTGGCAGACACGCCCAGCCGTTTTTTACCAAGATCACCACTCACGGCAACGATTTTCGTTTTGTCGACACCGCACTGTTCTATCAGTTTGTCTATTTTGTGTCGCGATTCCTTTCGCACGAGCACGTAGATTGTGCCGTCGCGTTTACACAGATTTTGAATCAGGAATCTACCGATAAAACCTGTTCCACCGGTGACAAAATAATTCATGTGTTGCTCCTTGATACCTAAGTTATTTTTTTAGTATTTCAACTGGTTAGCGGTCAGCGTTTACAGCCTCTTCAAGCTCGTTAAACGCATCGTGAATATATCCTCCTAATTTGTCGAGGTTGGGCAGCGCATGCGAAGCAACCAGGCCAAAATGGAGATGATCGGCGTAACTGTATAGGGTGATATTCATATGATTGCCCGGTGTCAGGGCGCTGATTGGGTACTGTTCTTCCAGTTTGGCGCCACGCATATACAGGGGTTTGCGCGGACCTGGAACGTTGGATACCAGCGTATTGCCTAGGGGGGGCAGTGTGTTGCTCAATTTTAGGAGTTCGGCGAGCTGCGCAAATACACCCAGTGTCAATGTATAGGCGATCACAGATGAAGCGGGCACCCCGTCGACCTGATAGCGGACGTTGCGCAGCGTAAAGCCAATTTCGCGTAGGCGCTCATAGGGATCGTTGGTTTTTCGCGCCAAGTCTACCAGCACGATGCCAATTTTATTGCCGCCTTCTTCGTCACCCTCGGTACGCAGGTTAACGGGCATCTGTATGGTGATCGGTTCCTGCAAGTCTGTACCACATTCTTCAAGATATCGATGCAGGGCACCGTCGATACAAGAGAGGGCGACATGATTAAGGGTTGAGCGGGTCAATTTGCGCAGGTGGTTGACCCGCTTCATTGGAACTGTAGCAGTAGAAACCTGGCGGCCCGATGCGACCTGTCCTGTCAGAACGGTTTTGTGCTTGAGTTTGAAAGGCACGGCCACGGCGTTTTTGGTCAGGTTGAGCTGCTCAAGCACAAGCTGGGTGTTGAGCTTGGTCAGCCCGGCGATCATCCTAGCCTGGTCTCTTGAGCGGCTGGCGAGTACCCGCACGACAGACATTATGGAAAATTTGCTGGTGTTTGCGCCGCCTCGATTGGTGGGGACGCTCCAGACGGGCGTGATTTTTTTCGTGCGTGGAGATTCCGAAAAACTGCGAATCGTCCAGCGGGTAACGGTCGCACCGTCGGCATAGGCATGGTGCAGGCGGGTATAAACAGCGAAGCGACTTCCTTCCATGCCGTCAAGCAAGTGCATTTCCCACATGGGTTTGCTGCGATCCATTTTGGGCGTGTGGAGTTCTCCCGCTATACGGTTAAGCGTGCGGCGATTGCCCGGAGAGGGTAGTTGGCGATAAAACAGGTGATCGCTCATCTGGAAGTCTTCAGCGAGCGTCCAGCGCGGCAGCCCGAGGCTTTTCCAGTGAATGACCTGGTTAAAGGGGGGCTTTACCTGATCTGCTGTTGTGAGGAGTTCTTTGTAGATACGTTCAACGAAATCGTCTGGCGCATTTTTTGGCTTGCTGAAGATCATCAGGCCGCCAATATGCTTCGGGCTCGCCTCGGTCTCAGTAAGAAAAAATGCCAAGTCCATCATGGACAGTGTGCTCATGCCACCCCCGGTGTGATCTGCTGATCGGATTTGAACTGCGGACTTATTATCAATTGAGTCTAAGGGCTTAAGCCAATATTCTCCAAATCGATTAAGTTATAAACGGTATTTTCAGTGGTAATGGATCTCGTGGTCTTTTAACAACATTCTAGTAAAAGTATCGTCAAAAGCCCGCCTTGTACAGCGAGCAGCATGTTTGGTGGTCAGATTCGACTGGCAAAGGCAATGATGGCGGCTGTTGCGGCCACATTTAACGACTCAACGCCGTTGTGCATGGGAATGCACAAGCTGCTGGTGCACAGGGTGCTCAGCGAGTCAGCCACCCCTTCACTTTCATTGCCAAGTAGGTAAACCGCAGCGCCGTTGCGCTTCTGTTCAAACACGGACTCCCGAGCGTGAGATGATAGCCCGTAGATGTCTGCGCCCGCGGCGCGTAAATCACCAAGACACTGTTTGAGCTCATCACAGAAATAAATGGGTGCATTAAACAGTGTGCCGGCGCTGGCTTTCACAACCAGGGGTGACAGGCTAGCGCAGCCGCGCCTTGGCAACAGGAGGCCGGTAATGCCGCTGGCACTGACCGAGCGGATAATCATGCCGAGATTCTGGGGGTTGGTTACCCGGTCGAGGGCGATTAACCGGGTAGTGCCGGTCAATGGCAACAGCTCCTGATAAGGCCGGTAGGCCGGTAGTTGCAAGTCCAACGCTACGCCCTGATCCTGCTTGCCGTTTCTGGATATACGGGAAAGGGCGCGTCGATCATGCAGGGCAATGGGTATATCGCGAGACTGGGCTAAGCCCTTTATTTCCTCGATGATGCCTTCTTTTCTATTGCTGTCGGCCAGGTGCAGCTTGAAGGCGCGCAGGGAGCTGTCCTGCAGGGCCTCGAGTACAGGCTTTCTGCCATATACCGTCAACATCTGATCAAAGAACGCTTTACGCTCCTGGTATTGGGGGCGGTCACTGTTGCTCATGAGTCAGGCTTCCAGTTGTTGGCGGTACTGTCCAGGTGACATTCCCGTCCATTTTTTAAAAGATCGATGGAAGGCACTGCTGTCCTGAAAGCCCATCAGTAACGATATTGCGTTAATACTTAATTCTCGCCGGTTCATATAAGTCAGAACCGCCTCTT
>JBFKDP010000244.1:0-6213 GCA_041619575.1 Litorivivens sp. | reverse complement strand
TGTTGCCTTCTACTCGTCAGTCTATTGTTGCAAAGCGCTTGCCATGACTCAACATCATCCTCTGGGGGTGACACAGCGACGCCGGTGAGCACCACCGACATCTGCATTGCCAGCGAGTGCTCCGACTACCTGCCACTGATTGACATTCCCGATGCCGAAAATCTCGTATTCAGCGACAGCGGCCGGCTATTTGTCAGCGGCGGCCAGCAGGTTTACGAGATCAGCCGCGACACCGAAGGCTTCAGCGCAACGGCGATTGCGGGTGAAAACTGCAACTTCACCGGGCTCGCGATCAACGCAAATACCCTGTATGCCGCCTGCGGTGACGGTCGCTTATTTGCCGGCCAATTAACAGAAAGCCCCGAACTAACAGTGATTTACAATCTCGTCGACTTCTGCCTCCCCAATGGTCTCGCGGCGGGCAGCGGCGGCAGGCTCTACCTGACAGACGCGACATTGAACGCCAATTCACAGGCCTGTTTGCCACCCAACCCACGTATCGACCGACTGCAAGTTGACCCCAGTGATCCACTCAGTATTCTGAGTCAGGAGTTGTGGCTGCAGGGCTCAGCCACGGGTGGCTTGGCGCTCGGCACCGACAACCAACTGCGTTTCCCTAATGGTTTGCGTAATGCAGGAAACCTGCTATTCGGCACTGATGGCGGCAGCGTTTATCACGTGCCTATACTGCCCGGCGGCAGTGCAGGAGAATTATCTCCACTCTACTTTACGCCATCGGCGCTGGATGATATTGCTTTGCTCAGCAACGGCATTCTGGTCACAGACTTTTTTCAGGGCCGCCTGATCCTACTGTCGCGCAGTGGTGAAGAATTGCAGAGCAGCGGTTCAGGGCGTTTCTCCAGCCCCTCCGCCGTGGCATTTGGCAAGCCACCAATGTTTAAACCCTCGGACATTCTAATCACCGAGAAAGGGGTTATTGGCGACAACAATCTACCGATTGACAGACTTAGTCTACTGCGTACGCTTGCCCCGTGAATGACCCTTTGGCCCTGTGGTGCGCACCAAAACAAAGCACGGGAGCATCAGCTACAATACAGGCGTAACATTGCTTTATACTGCAGTCAGACTGCCTTAACTGCGTTGACCCGATTCAACCCTGCACAAATTGGCTGTTTTGCTAGGGGGCTAAAGTTTGCGATGACATCAATCTACTACGCAGGATTTGCCATAGCGCTCTTCGCCGCTCTCCAATCGCTGCCTCTGACCCTGAATAACCAACGCAAGCACGTGTACCGTGCCTACGTTTTTCTGTGCGCATTTTCCGCATTATTTTTGTTCAGCACCGCGCAATTTCTGACCGCAGATACATTGGAGCAAGCCGCCTTTCTCACAAAATGGCAGGCTTTTGGCAGCATAGGCTTTATTACGTCATTTGCGTGGCTAATGGCCAATTACACCGGCAATCAATTTCAGGCCGGAGTCCGCGTCGGGCTGATTAGCTACACCCTTGCCTGCTTTGCCCTCCTCTTCTATGCGTTAAGCCTGCCCTACGGCCTTTTTATCGAGAATCTGCAGATCCTCGGTGAAACACAGGTTCTTGGCGCCGACGTTGTTCGTTACCGCTTTGACCCGCGCCCGGAATCTATCCTGTTCCAGCTACTTGCGATCGCGGGACTTATCTGGGGAGCGTGGTGCTGCCTGCTACTGAGGCGCAAGGACAATCGCTTTGCAGCCCTGCTGTTCGCGAGTTATCTGGTTCTGCTGCTGTTTACCTACGCCTCACAAATACTGTACAGCCTGAATATAACCTCTGCAGTGCTGCCCGGGGGAACAAGCTATTTGTGGCTGTTTATCGTTATTTCACTGTGCTTCGGCCGCGATCATCAAAGCTTGGTCAGCGAGCTCAAGTATAACAGCCGCGAACTGAGTGCTGAGGTTGAAAGACGCCGACAGGCCGAGTTACAGGCTAAGCAACAATCACTGACCGACGATTTAACCGGCCTCCCCAATCGCCTGGCCTTGTCCACGGCATTGAACAGTCCGCGCGGAGATGAAAAACAGCACCTGCTACTGATTCAGGTCGATCGCTTCCGCGAGATCAAGCGCGTATTCAGTGAGAGCAACTGCGACAATATCCTTCTGCAGGTTGGCGAGCGCCTGAAACAGGATATGCCCTCGAACCAGCAAGTGGCTCGCATTTCCGAATACTGTTTTGCCGTACTATCAAGCAAAGACGAAGCCTATTCACTGGACCGGTCGATCGGCAGCGGGCGCTGGAACGACGACTGCAAACTAACCGCGCCTTATTTGGCCGGGTATCAGTACGTGGAAATAACCTTCAGCGCCGGCATCGTCGACATCCAAGCTGACGACAATGCCCAAACTGCGCTCTATAAGGCCGAGCACGCTCTGGAGAAGGCCAGCAGTCAAGGCGCTAATGCCATTGTCTATTTCAGTGAGCAATTCGCGCAGGAAATTGCGCGCCAGCAACGCCTGGAAGAAGACCTGAAGCTTGCACTGGAGCAAGACGGGCTTGCGCTGCACTACCAGCCTTTGATTGATCGCCACCGCAAAATTCATGGCGCGGAAGCTTTACTGCGCTGGCAGCACCCCGAACTCGGCATGATTCCACCCGGCATTTTTATCCCCCTGGCCGAACGCAGTGGTCTAATGACGGCTATCGGCGAATGGGTATTCGAAGAAGTCTGCCGACAGATTCTCGCCTGGCAGAAAAGCGAAACACCCTTTCGCGGCCGCCTGTCACTCAATGTCAGCCCCTGGCAGCTCCAATCCGAGGAATTTTCTGATCGCGTATTGGCAATTCTTGCGCGCTACGGCGTGTTGCCCCAGTGGTTGACGCTAGAGCTCACCGAAAGCGCATTGGTAGACAATTTTGAACTTACCCGCAAACAGCTGGAAAGACTTCGCCAGGAAGGCATCAAGATCGCACTCGATGATTTCGGAACAGGCTTTTCCTCCCTCGCTTATATCAGCCACCTACCGCTCGATACGCTGAAAATTGACAAAACCTTCGTTGACGACCTTGATTCAGAGCGGGGGCGCAACCTCCTCGCCAGCATGGTTGAAATCGGTAATGCCCTACAACTGAAAGTGGTTGTGGAGGGTGTAGAAACTGAAGAGCAATTTCAGACACTGCAAGCATTGGGCTGTAAACACTACCAGGGCTACCTGTTTTGCCGTCCGATGCCGCCCGACGAACTCCTCGGCTGGGCACAAAGCTTTGAACAATCTGCGCCAGCCAACACGCAATAAGCCGAATTATCCCAGCGCTTGTACCAGATTCTCATACCGTCCGGGTTCGGCGCGGCCAAGCGCCTTATGGTAGTATCGAAGGCCTATGAACAGCCAACTAAACCAGCAATCTGATCTCGTCGACCGCTTCGGGCGGAGCGTTGACTACGTGCGGCTGTCGGTTACCGACCGCTGTGACTTCCGCTGCGTTTACTGCATGGCTGAAGACATGACCTTTCTGCCGCGCAAACACATTCTCTCGCTGGAGCAGCTTTACGATGTCGCAAAGGCATTTGTGGCGCTTGGGGTGAGCAAAATACGCCTGACTGGGGGCGAACCACTGGTGCGCAATAACCTGCTTAGTCTGGTCGAGCGGCTGGGCAAACTCGACGGCTTGGAGCAGTTGCATCTCACCACCAATGGAGCCCAGCTGGACAAGTACGCCCCGGCATTGAAGGCCGCCGGGGTTACCGGTGTCAATATCAGCCTGGACAGCCTGAATGCCGACAAATTCAGGCAGCTCACACGCACCGGCGACCTGAACAAAGCCCTGCGCGGCGTCGACGCCGCCATCGCAGCAGGTTTTTCACGCATCAAAATCAACGCCGTGATCCTCAAAGGTCGCAACGATGACGAAGTTCTGCAACTGGTCGAATTTGCCCGCCAAAAAGGCATCGATATCTCATTTATAGAGGAGATGCCGCTGGGCTTAATCGATGAGCACAATCGTGCGCTCAGCTTCTGCTCCAGCGACGAATTGCGCAGTCATATCAACGCGCGCTACCCGTTAACCGCCAGCACAGAAACCACCGGCGGCCCCTCGACTTACTACTGCATGGCCGACAGTGACAGCCGCGTGGGTTTTATTTCACCCCACAGCCACAACTTCTGCCACCTGTGTAATCGAGTTCGAGTCACGGTTGAAGGCCGGCTCTTGCTGTGTCTGGGCAACGAGCATTCGGCTGATTTGAAAGCAACACTGGATGAACACCCCGGCGATAGCCTACGGCTTCAGAATGCCATCCGCGCCACCATGGCCCTCAAGCCCGAGCGTCACTACTTCGATTTGAGCGACGATGAACCGCAGATTGTCCGCTTTATGAATATGACCGGTGGATAAGCACTCCCTGATCCGACACCTGCATTTGCAGCCCCATCCCGAAGGGGGGTATTTTTACCGGAGCTACGAATCCCCCCAGGTGGTAAGGGGGCGGCGCCTGATGAGCAGCATTTACTACCTGCTGACCGACGACCAGCCCATCGGCCACCTGCACCGCAATCGCTCGGATATCCTCCACTACTGGCAGGGGGGAAGCCCCCTGCAGTACACCCTGCTCAGCCCCGAGGGCAAGCTGCTTAGCTTTACACTGGGATCAGACCTCGCAGCAGGCGAGCAATTGCAATTGCTGGTTCCCGGTGGATTCTGGAAGGCCTCTCAATTACTCTGTGGCGAATACGGTCTGATATCTGAAGCCGTTTGTCCCGGCTTCGACTATGACGACCACACAATGGCAGTTGCGGCGGATATACAACGCCAGTTCCCTGAGCACTGGCCCGCCTTGCAGACACTCTGTAGAACCTGACGTGATTGCTTGCAGCCCCGGCGCTGCGCCATCACCAGCCCAAGGAGCACATCAACTTGGAAGCCTCCACAGCCAGCACGGCTGTTAACGACTTTGTTACGGGCTTTGCCCGCGCTGGCTACATCGCCAGCGAGGCCATTGCCACCACCGTCTATCTCGCCCAGCAATTGCAGCGACCGATTTTAGTCGAAGGCCCACCGGGCGTTGGCAAAACCGAGCTTGCCAAGGCAACAGTCGAGCACTGTGCGCTGCCGCTGGTGCGTCTGCAGTGCTACGAAGGACTGGACGAAAGCAAGGCGCTATACGACTGGAAGTACTCCAAACAATTGCTCTACAGCCAGGTCTTGAAGGAGCAGCTGCACGACATCCTGCAGGGCGCCCGCGGTTTAAGCGAGTCGGTAGAACGGCTGAAAAGCTTTGGTGATATTTTCTACTCCGATGAATTTCTGGAGCCGCGTCCCTTGCTCAAAGCATTGCGCGAGCCAAAAGGTGCCGTGTTGTTGATCGACGAGATCGACAAATCCGACTATGAATTTGAGTCCCTGCTGCTGGAAATTCTCTCTGACTTTCAGGTTTCCATTCCCGAGATTGGCACGGTGGCTGCGATCACCAAGCCCACCGTCATCCTGACCAGCAACAATACCCGCGACCTTAGCGACGCACTCAAGCGACGCTGTCTCCACCTCTACATCGATTTCCCCGACCGGGCACTGGAAACACGCATTGTCCAAAGCCGCGTTCCCGATGTGCCCCAGGTACTGAGCGAGCAATTGGTCGGCTTTATCCAGCAGGTTCGCGAACTCGACCTGAAAAAAGCGCCCGCTGTCAGCGAAACACTGGACTGGGCGCGCGCCTTGCTATTGCTGCACGCAAGCAGCCTGTCGCGAGAACTGGTGGAAAGCACCCTGAATGTTATCCTTAAATTCGAGGAAGATATTCAGCTGGTTCGACCTGAAATTCGCGAGCTGCTCAAGCACGGAGCCTGATAAAGTGGAGCAGTCGCTGCTGAGTTTTATCAACACCCTGCGTCAGCACGACGTGCGCATATCCACCAGTGAAACCCTCGACGCACTGAATGCCGCAGCCGTTGTTGGCTACTCTGACCAGAACCTGCTGCGCCAGAGTCTGGCTGCGACGCTGACCAAAACTCACACCGACAAAGAGCGCTTCGACCACTGTTTTGATCTCTTCTTTAATGCTCACAGTGAGGACGAAGCCAGCGCAAACCCACAAGAAAACCAACAGCCTGCCGCAGCCGGTGAGTTTGAGCTGCCCGAGGCCGTCGCCTCGGATCCCGAGGTCGCGGCGGCTTTGGATGCCCCACTGGTAAAAGCCGCCACCGAGGGCCGCCCCTCAACCCTGACCGTCGCCGTTCAGGAAGCCGCCGACGGCATTCATCTGGAAGGTATCCGCTTTA
>JBFKDP010000243.1:0-6240 GCA_041619575.1 Litorivivens sp. | reverse complement strand
GCCGAAAAATCCAGCTGCCGCAAGTAGCCCGAAAAGATACCAGCACAGCGGGATTTGAGCGCAGCTTCCTTTAGCGTCCATATCCGGAAAAAAGCTTCGGCCTGTGCGTCTCCGGCCTGTGCGCGCAAGCACTCGAACTCATTGGGGTGAAACCAGTGCTCGGCCAATGCCAGAAAGCGGCGAGGCCTGTGGTATTCAATATCCACCCCCATCCCTGCACTGTGCCCTACAGCAACCGCGATATAGCCACCGCTATGTGACACTGAAAAACTTGGTGCGCCGTCTTCAGTCTTCAGGAAGGGGGGGAGTTCATGGCGCTCAATCAGCTGCCAGTCCCGCGGGGAGCGACAACCGGCATCAGCGCTCAACGCTGAACGCAGTAACACGCGCCCCAGAATAAAGTCCCGTCGGCGCTGGCCGCGCAAACCCGCTAGCCGCGACCGCTCTGAAGCGCCCAACCAGTCAGCACCATTTTCGACGTCATGTGCCGAAATCGATGCCGTGTCCGGCCAGAGGTGCAAGGACACTCCACCAGCATCGATTCCAGCGGTGGTGGCGTTAGGCTGCACCCGTATTCTCCCCCCATTTCCTGCCTTGAGCACGGCGTCAATCGACACGGCAGCAAAAGACGACGGTATTTTAACAAAAAATCGCTACATTATTACCAAAAAGCCTTACAATTGCGCGCTTTGAATAAAGCACGAAAAGGTCGAACCCTTGCAGGAACTACCCTATAAACTCTCCGTGCTTGGCTGGTCAAGTCATGCGCCGGGCCTTCTGACCCGCGAAGATTGGCGGCAATGGGCCCAAAACGGAACCATCTCCGAGGAAGCTGGCGGTAAACTCGAACTTCCCCAGATTCCCGCCATGCTCAGGCGCAGACTCAGCCCAATGGGCAAGTCTGCCCTATGGTGTTGCTATCAGGTAGTCGATGATTTTGACGCCGCGCCGCCGACCATCTTTTGCTCGCAACACGGCGAAGTAGCCGAGACGGTCAAACTCCTGAAAGAACTTGCACTCGAACAGCCGCTATCACCAACGGCCTTCAGCCTGTCAGTACACAATGCCATGGCGGGCATCCACTCCATTGCCCGCGGCGTCACCCAAAACCTGAACGCCATTGCCGCAGGGCCTGATAGCTGGTGCGCCGCCATTTTGGACGCCTACTCGCTATTACACAGCAATGCCGACACCGATCGGGTGCTTTGCGTACTCTACGACAGCCCACTGCCGGACGATTACGGCGTCAGCAAGGACTCACTTCCCTTTCCAGTGTCCGCCGCCATTTTACTGGGCCGCCACGACAATCAGGACGCAAAACTTAACGTGAGTTTTGAGCTGACGACCAATACCGATGACCGCGAAAGCCCGCTGCCCATGCTCGACTTTGTCCGCCTGCTGGTCGAGGGTGAGGACGGCGAAGCGACGCTGGCCATCCACAGCGACCTGCGGCACTGGCAGTGGCGCGCACAAACCGTAACGCAATGATACGGAGCCTGAATTATCGCTGGCGGCAGCTGGCAACCGGCATCAGCTTTGCCAGCTTCGGCATTGGCGGCCTACTGGTTCCCCTCTTGGCCTCGCCTGGCCTGCTGCTGTTTCGCTCCCCCTTGCGACGCGAACGCTACACCAAAGGCTTGCTGCACGGGATTTTTCGGCTATTTGTCTGGGAAATGCGCACACTTGGCGTATTAAGCTATGAAATCAAAGACATAGAGAAATTCCGAGAGCCGGGGCGACTGATTATTGCCAATCATCCCACCCTGATCGACGTTGTCTTCCTGATTTCGCTCATACCGCGCGCCGATTGCATTGTGAAAAGCCGCTTGTTGCACAACCCCTTTACGCGCGGACCGATACGGGCGGCGGGCTATATTGCCAATGACAACCCCGACGAGGTTGTCGAGGCCGCCCGAGCGTCGCTGGCTCGCGGCAACAGCGTCATTATTTTCCCCGAAGGGACTCGCAGCGTGCCCGGTCAAGCTCTTAAACTGCAGCGCGGTGCAGCAAATATATCCCTGCGCTCGGGTAACAAAATTTCGCCAGTTGTAATAAAATGTACCCCGTTAACATTAACAAAACACGAAAAGTGGTACGAGGTTCCACCTCGCAGGGCACACTTCAGTCTGCAAATGAACCCCGAGATCGATATATCTACCTACGAGAACATCACTCCCTCGGTCGCAGCACGCCAGTTTACTGCTTATTTACAGGATTACTTTACAAAGGAGCTAGCGCACAGTGGCGGAGCTGGAACTTGAGCTTAAACAACTGATTATTGACTCCCTGGACCTGGAAGACGTCACTCCTGACGACATCGACTCGGACGAACCCCTGTTCGTGGAGGGGCTGGGTCTGGACTCCATTGACGCACTGGAGCTTGGCCTGGCACTGCAAAAAGCCTATGGCATCAAGCTCGACGCTGACTCTGAGGAAACGCGCAAGCATTTCGCCAGCGTTCGCAGCCTGAGCGCACTCGTAGCCACCACACGGTAGACCAGACCATGTCCGAATTAGCCCTGAATGTCGACGACCTCTACTCGCACATCGTTACCCTGCTGAGCGAGATGTTTGAGATTGACGCCGCCGAAATTACCCGCGATGCCCACCTCTACAATGATCTGGATATCGATAGTATTGACGCAGTCGACCTGATCGTTGAGCTCAAACAGATGACCGGCAAAAAAATCCAACCCGAGGATTTTAAGTCTGTGCGTACCGTCCAGGATATCGTTGACTCTGTTGCCGCCTTGCTGAACTAGCCAAGCGCAATTCGCCTGTAGCAATGAAGCTGACTGCCAGAATCCTGATCGTCCTGCTGACAGTCTGTTACCCGTTTGCGATCTACTACGGGCTCCAGCACTGGGGAAGCCGTGCGCTTGTACCCATCATCGCACTCATCGGTGGCGTGCATCTTATCAGCGCCATTAAGGGCAAGCACAGTGCCTGGATCTGGGTCTGCACCTGCCTGGCCATCAGCATCTGGACGTGGCAAAGTAACTCGACCATCGGCCTGAAACTCTATCCCGTCTTCATCAGTCTGGCGATGCTTGTACTATTCGCCTGGGGCCTGTTTCACCCACCGACCGTTATTCAGCGCTTTGCCGAGCTCAAGCGCGGAGAACTGAGCCCGGCCGACATCAGCTACACGCGCCGGGTCACCTTTGCCTGGTGCGTTTTCTTTGCCGTAAACGGCGTCATTGCAGCCTCCCTCACCGTAGCAGGCACAACAGCCGCTTGGGCATTGTACAATGGCTTGATTTCTTATCTTCTGATGGGCGCCCTGTTCTGCGCAGAACTCTTGACCCGACACCGACATCACCAGAAGCACCCATGACCCATTCAACCAGCCTACTGCAACTGCTCACTGCGCCACGCGAATCGGTCTCTCCGGTTGCCGTGAGCGCCGATGGAAGCCACATCGGCTGGGAAGACTTTCTTGCACGCTGCGCCGCCTGGTACAAGACCTTCGCCAATACCCCGGCGACCTGCATCGCCCTCTACAGCCTCGACACACTCGAATTCCTCGCCGCCCTACTCGCCCTTTGGCAGCAGGGAAAGCACGCACTGATACCCGGCGACGACCTGCCAGCAACACTGGAACGCATCCAGGGAAGCGTTGATGCGCTGGCGGGAGATTTGCCGGTCGATACCAACCGACCACTTTTGACAGCAAGCACCCTGACCGCAGACGACACTTACCAGTTTCGCGAAGTAAGCGGCGATCAGCTCGGCCTGATTATCTTTACCTCTGGCAGCACAGGCGAACCCAAACAGATAAAGGTTTTCCTGCGTCAGATTGCCAAAGAGGTCGCCCTGCACGAATCACTCTGGGGCGAACAACTACAGGCACACCCGGTACTTAGCACCGCAAGCCACCAGCATTTTTACGGCATGATATTTCAGGCCTTGTGGCCGCTGACGGCTGGCCGGCCCTTCGCACGCAAAAAGATTCACTACTTTGAAGAGCTTGCTGGCTATGCAGAGCACAGCGAGCATTTCACCTTGATCACAACGCCCAGCCACCTGACGCGCATTCCTCTCAATTTGCCCTGGGAAAAAATTCGCGGTCGTGCTGCTGCCATATTCTCCTCCACAGCGCCACTGCCGCGGCAGGCAAGTATCGACGCGCAGGCCACCCTCGGCACGCAAATCACCGAGATTTTTGGCAGTTCGGAGACCGGGGCCATTGCCTGGCGACACCAGTGTCAGTCCGAAGACTGGCAGTTGCTGCCAGAACTGGAGGCACAGCGCGAGGCAGAAACAGGTGCCATGCGGCTGCGCTCACCCATATTACCGAACAGTGATTGGCTGCAAACCTCAGACCGTATTGAATTCACTGCACCAACGAGGTTTCGCCTGCTGGGTCGTCTTGACCGAATCGCCAAAGTGGAAGGTAAACGGCTATCACTGACTGCGGTTGAAAACTTGTTGGCCAAGCACCCCTGGGTTGAACTCGCCCACATCGTCCTGCGCCAGAGCCGGCGCACGGAATTGCTGGCTGTCGTCTTGCTTAGTCATACCGGGCGTTCCGCACTTGTCGCCGAGAGCAAACGCTTTGTCACCCAGGCACTGCGACAACACTTGCAGCAGGAGTTCGAACTGCCCGTAATACCCCGGCGCTGGCGTTATCCCGAAGAAATCCCCGCTAATGCTGTCGGCAAGGTCACTCAGCAGACCCTGCTCACACTGTTCTCCATGCCCGAAGAGGAAACCCAGACGTGAATACACAGGAGCTTCCCAAGGTGGTGAGCCGCAGCGATCTAGCAGACGACGGCATTCTTCTAACGCTGCACATTAGCGCCGACATAGTCTATTTTGTAGGCCACTTTGAGGAACACCCGGTACTTCCAGGTGTCACCCAGCTCCACTGGGCGGAGTACTTCGCTCGCCAAACCATCCCCGCTCTTCCGGCACAGAATTTCTTTACGCGCATGGAAGTTATCAAGTTTCAGGAGTTGATCAGGCCAGAACAAACCGTAAGCCTGGAGTTACGCTACAACCCGACCTCTGGCAAGCTGCACTTCAGATTCTTCAGCGAAGATTCGCAATTTTCCAGTGGTCGACTGGTATTTACCGACAACGCACTTGCGGCGGAAACCTAGTGTTTAATCCTTGTGTCATTATTCCGGTGTACAACCATCCCCACGTCATCGAGGCTACGGTCGGCAAAATCCGCGGCCAGCAGCTGCCAGTGATTATCATCGACGATGGCAGCGATGAGCACTGCGCTCGCGTTTTACACAACCTTGCAGCCAATGACGACGGCGTTACGCTGATGGTACGCGACGACAATGGCGGCAAGGGCGCCGCGGTGAAGTCAGGTCTGGCCCTGGCTGAATCACTGCACTTCAGCCATGCAGTGCAAGTCGACGCAGACGGCCAGCACAATCTGGATGACATCAACATTTTGCTGGATATCGCGCGCCAGCATAGTGGCGCCATTGTGTCCGGCAAACCACTCTACGATGAGACTGTGCCGAAATTCCGTCTCTACAGCCGATATCTCACACACGTATGGGTGTGGATCAACACCCTGTCGCTGGAGATTCAGGATTCCATGTGTGGATTTCGGGTATACCCGCTTGCCGCCAGTTGCGAACTTATCCGCAACACCACGCTAGGAGATCGCATGGATTTCGATACCGAAATTCTGGTGAAGTGGCATTGGCAGGGCGGGCAGGTCGTGCAACACGCCACCAACGTACACTACCCCGCCAATAGCATTTCCCACTTTCGTGGCGTTCGCGACAATATTCTTATCAGCAAGATGCATGCAAAATTATTTTTCGGCATGCTACTGCGCCTTCCCGGCATTCTGCATCGTCGCTTTAAAGGGCAACACAAAGGCGCAGCCGAATGAGTCGCGCAGCGCACTGGTCCCAGATCGGCGAAGCCGGCGCACAAACCGGTATCCGCATCATGTTCGCGGTCTATCGACTGTGCGGACGGGTACCCTTCCGCATTTTGCTATTTCCCGTAGTGCTGTATTTTTACCTAGGACGGAAGCTCGCGCGCCGCGCCTCCCACAGCTATCTGCGCAGACTACAGCAAGCAAACATTATTCAGCCCGATGCAAACCTCTGGTGGCTGGGATACAGGCATTTTGTCAATTTTGGCGAAAGCATGCTCGACAAACTTGCGGTCTGGGTCAACGACATTCAGCTCAGTGATATTGATTTTCACAACCGCGCGGCTATCGAACGCTTGCTCGACACCGGCCGGGGAGGCCTATTGATC
>JBFKDP010000242.1:0-6288 GCA_041619575.1 Litorivivens sp. | reverse complement strand
GTCGACAATTTCTTCGGTGCTGACAAAGGTCTTATCCGCAGCACGGGCAAACCAGTCGTCCATGTAGTGATCCGGGCTCGTGATCTGACAGACGCCGCGCGTGTCCGCCTTGTTGGCATGAATTAAAGCCGCATCCAGTTTCAGGGCGGGCATGGCCACCCATTCTTTGTCGTCGTAAGGGCTGTCGATCACCTTGATATCCGGGTTGTAGGTGATGACATCAGTCCCCAGCCCCACTTTGGTGGGAATAAAGGGGCAACCCCAGGCGGCAGCGCGCAGGCCGAGCAGCATCATACCCTCGTCGATTTCCATCACTTCAATATCGCCATTCTGGCGGGCCTTGCGGAAGTAAGGCTCCAGCGGAATAAAATCCAGCGACACAAAAGCAAACACCACCTTTTTCACCTTGCCGGCTGCGCACAGCATGCCGACATCTGCACCACCATAGGCAACGATGGTCAGGTCCTTGAGGTCGGATTTCAGAATTTCACGCACCAGCGCCATCGGCTTGCGACGCGGCCCCCAACCGCCAATACCAACGGTCATACCGTCTTGCAGCTGGCCGACAAAATCCTGCAGGCTCATTTGCTTGTTCATAACAGCTCCTCTTCAACACATGCCAGCCACTTGCCAGCATTACGCATATTTTTCCATTTTAACCCATTGATAACGTTTTTCGTAACCTAAAAAGGTTAAATCTACGCAAAACAGATTAATCGATGATCTTGGACATTCGGTAGTCATGCTTGACGAAAGTCACACCCAGCGAGCATTCTGTGCGGCGAACGCCCGGAATCACACCAACCTTCGTATTCAAAAAATCTGCTAACTGGCCATTATTCTGGACCAGCGTAATGGCCAGAATGTCAAAGCGCCCAAGGGTCACCGCCACAAAACCAATCTGCTGTACCTCTGCCAGGGCACTGGCCACAGCCTGTACCTGCGCCGCGCTGTCTACCTCTATCCAGATATAGGCCAGTGTCGGGTTACGCAGGTGGTCGATGTTGGTCACGGCTGTAATGCGAATCTGCCCGGCCTCTTCCATGCGCTTGATCCGCGCACGAACCGTACCTTCGGTCACCCCCAGCTCGCCAGCAATCTTGCGGTTACTGGTGCGAGCGTCCTCGGCCAGCGCCTCAACAATGCGCGAATCCAGCTCATCCAGTGGGCGCTTACTCACTTCTGAGCCCTCACCGAATCAAAGCGCACCCAGTTGGGCTGGTTTTTCAATACATCTATCGCCATCGCTGGCAGCAGGCGTCGTACACCCGGTACGCCGGCCAGTTTTTCAGTCAGTAGCGCGGATACCGCCTCCTGATCCTCAGCCACCATCAAACATTCAATATCGTGGGTACCCACGACCTGACACACCGAAAAAACCTCCGGAAATTCAGCCAGATCACGGGCCACTTCAGCAGCGCTGCGCCCCTCTACCTGGACACCCACGGCCAGCATGAGATTGAAACCGGCGGCCTCAAAATCGGTCACCGCCACCACCCGCAGCAAATTATTGTCTTCCAACCGGCGAATACGGCTGCGTACGGTGCTTTCCGTGAGGCCTGTTTTCTCGGCGAGTATCTTGTATGCCATGCGACCATCCTGACGCAACAGGGCAATCAATTGATGATCCTTGTCATCGAGCGGCAGACTGTCACTAGCCCCAATACGCTCAACAACCGGGTCGCGATCAACAGCCACCGACTAGTCCTCAGCCTTGAGAATGCCTGCCGCCTGCGCTTTCAGCTCTGGCTTGACCACCTTGCCGGCTGCGTTCAGGGGAAGACTCTCGACAAACTGCACATAAAACGGTGTTTTGTAGCGCGCCAGATGCTGTCCGCAGTAATCAATGATGTCCTCACGGTTCAGACTGGCGCCCGGCTTTTGCACAACAAAGGCCATTCCCACTTCGCCCTGGGGCTGTCGCGGCACCCCAATGACAGCCACCTGAGCAACACCCTCAAGCCCGAAAAGCGTTTTCTCGACTTCGGCGGGATAGACGTTTTCACCGTTCATGATGTACATGTCTTTCAGGCGGTCAGTAATACGCAGGTAGCCGCGCTCATCCATTACGCCGATATCACCCGTGCGCAACCAGCCATCGGCCGTAATGGTTTCGGCGGTTGCTTCGGGCATTTCAAAGTAGCCCTGCATGACGTTATAGCCGCGCACCCAGATCTCGCCTTCGCTGCCCCGGGGCACTTCGTTCCCGGTGTCAGGATCTGCGCACTTGGCCTCGACACCATCGATGGCGCGACCGGATGTCGTTGCAATTGTCTCGGCATCGTCGTCCGGTCGGCAGATGCTGACCACCCCCGTGGATTCCGTCAGCCCGTAGGCGGTTACAACGGTTTCGAAGCCCAGTACCTTGCGCATATCTTCAACCAGCTTCACCGGCACTGCGGCAGCACCGGTGACACCCAACCTCAAACTGGACAGGTCATATTTGTCCCGCGCCGGATCGGCCAGCAACATCTCGTAGAGCGACGGCGCCCCCGGCAACATAGTGACCTTGTCTCGCTCAATCTGGGCCATCGCGGCCTCTTTATGAAAGGCCATCACCGGCAAGGTGGTGCTACCAAAGATGATGGACGCCAACCAGCCCGCCTTGTAACCGAAAGTGTGGAAGAAGGGGTTGATAATCAGATAGTTGTCATCGGAGCGAAGACCCACCGTCTCACCCCAGGTCTTGAAGACGCGGATATTTTGCTGGTGCGAACACAAAACACCTTTGGGCTTGCCGGTTGTCCCCGAGGTAAACAACATGTCGGCGGTATCATCAGGCTGAACAGCGGCTGCCCGCTCACTCACAAGCCCGGTATCGACCCCGTCACTGCCAGCCAGAAACGCAGACCAGCTAGTCGCACGCTTGTCAGATCCGCGCAACAGGACCCTCGCGGACAGTGCTGGCAAATCCTCATTTGCCAGCATATCCAGCGGCGCACCTTTTTCGAGACTGGTATAGGTAAAAAGCATGCAGGCGCCGCTGCGGCGCAAAATGTCCGCCGCCTCACTACCCTGCAATCGATTGTTCAGTGGGACCAAAACGCCGCCAGCTGATAAAAGGCCAATGGCTGCTTCAATCCATTCGCTCATATTGGGTGCCCAGATCGCAGCCCGATCGCCCTTTTCAAGACCTGCGGCGATAAAGGCGGCCGCAGCGCGCTGGCTCACACTCGCCAACTCCTGATAAGTCACGCTGGTATCGCCTTCCTTGATCGCAGTGCAACTGCCATAACGCCGCGCTGCCCAAGTAACCAATGCCGGCAATGTGAGGGGGAATTCCTGATCTACCATAGTGAAAACGCAGCCGTGCCCGGAACAATGGGATACACAGTCTAGTGAGTCAGGAATGGTGGCGCAAGATGTTTTGCGTAGAAAAGACCAGTGCTAAATACGCATTGAGCATCATATGGTTATATAAGCCACGTTACGCAGATCGAAATCGACTAAGCCCTTAGTCACGTAGCGCGCCGACAACACCATCCAATAGTCGCCCCTGAGCTCTGGCCACCGCTGCACAGCAAAGCCGCCCTCCGGTCACGCTGAGCCCGGCGGCAAAGCCGGAATCTGCCGCCAATGCATCACGCCAACCCCGTTCAGCCAGCGCGCTAACATAGGGAAATATTGTCCGCGACAGTGCAGCCGTTGCGGTACGCGGCACAGCACCCGGGATATTAGCTACACAGTAGTGGACGATACCCTCTTCTATGTAGGTCGGTTCATCGTGGCTGGTCGCGCGACTTGTCTCAAAGCAACCCCCTTGATCAATTGACACATCAACAAGCACAGCGCCCTTTCTCATCGTCCGTAAATCCTGCCGACTGAGCAGGCGGGGACTAGTATCACCCGGCACCAGCGCTGCTCCGATAATCACATCACAATCCGACAAATGGGCCTTTATGGTATCGCGGCCCGCATCTAACACCTGAAGCGTGTCGCCATATTCGCCTTGCAGTTGCTGCCGCCTCGCTTTAGCGGCTTCCAGCACAATCACTCTGGCTCCCAGGCCAGCACATAGTCGCGCGGCATTGGTGCCGACGACACCGCCACCCAGCACAAGCACCAACGCAGGCGGAACGCCCGTGGCACCCGCCAACAATACACCCTCGCCACCACGGGTTCGCTCCAGACAATAAGCCGCTGCCTGGGCAGCGACACGTCCAGCAATTTCACTCATCGGAAATAGTAAAGGCAGTCGTCCAGATTGATCTCGCACAGTTTCAAAGGCAATGGCAGTGACACCCGAGGCCAGCAGGCCATCCACCAACATCCGGTCAGGCGCCAGATGCAGGTAGGCAAACAGCACCTGATCCGCTCGCAGCCGCGCCACTTCCTGGGCTTGAGGTTCTTTGACTTTGACAATTAGCTCAGCCTGGGAAAACACATCCGCTACCAGCTGCGCGCCGGCCGCAGCATAGTCTTCATCGGTAAATCCACTGCCAAGACCGGCGCCATGTTCGAACAGAATGGTATGCCGTCGTTGCACCAGCGCGCCGACTTGCTCTGGCGTTAGCGCAACCCGGTACTCCTGCCGTTTAACTTCCTTGGGGACCCCGATTATCACACTCAGTCCTTAAAGCCTGCGGGCTCAACAATCTCCTCGATAATATGAGTGTAGTCGGAATTCGATTGCAGGGAAGGATACCTAGAGCAGTGACCAGCGACCGCCATGCTCCAGCGCCTTCTTCTCGCGCTGCAGCTTGAGCAGGTGCGCCCATAGCGATAATTGCGCCATCGGATGCAGGGAGGGATCAACGTCATCGTAGACCGGCACCACCAACTCTTCGAGACTCGCGCTCTCGAAGCCAGCCAACTTTTCCGCGACTTTAGCTTCACGTTTCAAGCGGTGACTGACCAAATATTCCAGTTCTTTTTTGGGTTCCGGGATAAGCCCACCATGGCCGGGGGCAATAAACTGCAGCGGGTAATCGAGCATCCGCCACAGGGAGTCGATGTAATCTTTCATATCCCCGGCCGGCGGAATGATCACCACGGTCGAACCCTGCATGACGTGATCGCCGGTAAATAGTAATCCACTGTCTTCATGAAGGTAGCAGAAATGATTACCCACGTGGCCAGGACTATAAATTGCTCTCAGCGCGGCGCCGTCAACAGACAGCACTTCATCGTGAACAGGCTCGCGATCGGCCTTGAAGGTGTCATCCTGAAACCCGTCCTGCTCGATGGTGCAACCCACCAGCTCCGCGCCCGTTTTCACTTGCAGAGCCGCAGCGGCAGGCGAGTGATCCGGATGGGTGTGGGTAACAAGCACCCGCGTGATACTGCCGCCAATGCTGTGTGCCGCCTGTATAACTGTATCAACATGAGCAGGGTCATTGGGCCCGGGATCAAGCACCGTGATTTCGCGTTTGCCAAACAGATAGCTATTAGTGCCCGGACCGGTCATGACACCAGGATTAGGCGCTATCAGACGGTGCACAGCGGGCGCCAGTTCCGTCAGTTGTCCAGCCTTCAGCTCAGTCATCAAACCACCCCTTCACTGCTATTTATTGCGCCACTCGTGATCATCAATACCTGTTTGCGGCGGTGCTGCAATCGGATCAGCAGCAAGACTGCTGCGGTGCTCAATCCTGCCACCAAACCGATCCAGAAGCCCGCAGGCCCCATCGCCGGAACGATGTAATCGGTCATACCAAGCACGTAGCCCAGAGGCAATCCCACTCCCCAATAGGCAATCAGAGTCATCACCATGGGTACAGCGGTATCTTCGAAGCCACGCAGACAACCGGCAGCGGCAACCTGCAACGCATCTGACACTTGATAGATTGCGGCAAACAGTAGCAGATGCGTCGTCAGCGAAATAACTGCCACATTCTCGGTGTAGATCCGGGGTATCCACTGACGCGCAACCAGGAGGCCGAGCCCGGCGACAATACCTATGGTCAGAGTCACTTTCATCACGGTCGCCACCGCCAGATTAACCGCCGCCGCACTACCCTGCCCTCGCGCGGTACCCACCCGAACCGTTGCCGCCAGCGCAAAACTCAGCGGCACCATAAACACCATGCCGGTAAAGTTGAGAGCAATCTGATGACCGGCCACCACCTCTGCGCCGAGCTGACTGATCAGCAAGGCAATAATGGTAAAGATGCTGATCTCAAAAAATATCGACAGCCCAACCGGCAAACCGAGACGGGTGAGATACACCATGGTACCGGGTTCAAGAAAGCGCTGACGCAGATCCAGACGAACACGCTGATAGCTTTCGTGAACCGCAATATAGGCACTCAGTGCCAGTGCCATAAACCAGAACACGACCGTCGTGGC
>JBFKDP010000241.1:0-6294 GCA_041619575.1 Litorivivens sp. | reverse complement strand
TGTCGGCGTATTGTTTGACACCCATCACGCGCAAATTGAAGAACAACAGCAAGCTGCGGCAATTGCTGACAACATCGCTGCAATCAACCATATTCATATCAGTGAAAGTCACCGCGGCACTCCCGGAACCGGCACCGTAGACTGGACCTCGATATTCAAGGCGCTACGAACGAGCAACTACGATGGACGCGTCGTTATCGAGGCCTTCGGCACACGCGATAAAGACATCGCTAATGCGGTCAACATCTGGCGAAATTGCTTTGCTTCCGAGGAGGAAGTGTACCGGGAGGGGTTTAGACTGATCTCCGAGGGTTTTGCAGCTCAGCTTTAAACTTGTGCTCCAAACTGCCTAGCCAAGTGGCGATCCGATCATTGTGAGTAGTTGCGCCCAACACTCTTCAGGCACCGGCATCGGGAAAGCCGATGCGAAAAACTGCGCAAGCTCCTGCCGCACAATTTCGGTCTGCTCGGCAGCGTCCGCCACCTCCAACTCGACAGAGCGCGACTCGATTCTTCTGAGCGCCCGTTCAAGTATGTCCCTAAGCAGGGGTTGATTGTCATAGACAAAACTGGCGATATCGTAAAGCTGTTTAAGTACATCCGAGGCAGCTGCGCCATTTGAGTGCCCCGAAGATGTATCAGCAGGGATTGACGCAGAAAGCTGACCATAGGGCTCTACAAGCTGTATCTGCTGGAATCCGTCTGCATGCTCAATACGCCCGCATACCGTGACTCCCCCGATGATCCGTTCAAAATCCATCGCTAACCTTCATGGGGCTTGGTGCTCTTTGTTGAAATACCGACAAGCAGCCCTTCGCGAGCCAGCCCAATCGGATAAAACTACTGAGTTCAGTAGGCCAAATTGGCGGACTCAAGGCAAGCGCTGCACGACTTCTGCCCTATAACAGCTAACTCAAAAACTGATCCAGCAACGCGGACGAGGGCTTAGGCCAATAAAAAATTGGCTATCCAGTATTGCAGACCAACTGGTCGGTTTGTGCTATGGTGCTCGATTTCTACATGACAAATTTGGAGCACTCAGTGCAGCAATTGCTCTTTCGCCTTAACGACCTATTCGAACGTACACCTAGCGCCCTACTTCCCTACCGCTGGTTTATCCTGCTGGGTTTTATCGCCATGTCGCTAGTGATGGGCACCAGTACCAGCAAATATTTTGCGATGAATATGGCTCCAGAGGTCTGGTTTGAGAGCGGAGCAACGCCGCTTGAGATTCGTGACGACTTCCGGCGGCAATTTGGCAGTGACGAAGGGGTCTACATTGTTTACCGCCCGCAATCAGGTGACGTCTTCACCGAAGATGCTTTGCGCACTCTGGAGTCTCTGCACAGAGAACTGGAGGAGGCCAGTTTACAAGCTGCGCCCAATGAACTCTCGCGCGTTGTAAAAGTCGATAGCCTTTTTAACGCTCGCTACCAAATCGCCGAGGGCGATACGCTGATCGCAAAAAAATTGATTGGCGCTGACTTTCCCACCTCTCAGGCCGAGCGCGAAAATCGCCGTGCTATCGCTCTTACTCAAGATAGCTTTGACCGCGTCTTTTACTCCCCGGATTTTAGCTACGGTGGCATTCGCATTAAAACAAACTTTGGCGCCACTCCCGCCAATGCCCACATGAATGTCGGCGTACTGGATTCCAGCAACCTGCTCCAGGACGATGCCTTCGGATTTACCCTCGACAGCTCCAACCCCTTACATGTTGATATCCAGGCCGAGGTGACGGAAGTTGAATTTACTTCAGTACAACTCGACGAGTACACGCGCTTTATGAGCGCATTAAAAGCAATCACCGCCCAGCCGCAGTACGCGGGCTTTGAATTCCACTACGTCGGCAATCCGGCGACAATGGAATTCATGTTAACCAGCATCATCGAAGCAGCGGGACTGCTGCTCATAATGGTGCTACTAATCGTCGTGATGCTCTGGGTGCTATTTCGCTCGCTCAGCGCAGTAATCTGGCCTCTTATCATTGTATTTTTCGCAGGTTTTTGGGCCGTAGGATTAGGTTGCTGGTTCGGCATGACCTACACCAGCATGTTGGTTCTTACCTTTATGTTAGTGCTCGCGGTGGGTATCGCCAGCTGTGTTCACGTCTTAAGTGCCTATACGATTTTTAGCCGTGAAGGTAAAAGCCACGAGCGCGCGATGGCGCTAGCTTACCGAAAAACCGGCACACCCATTTTACTGACATCACTAACCACCATGGCTGGCATGCTCGCACTCACCCTAACAGACATGCCGATCATTACCGTCTTTGGCGTGACTTCAGCGCTGGCAGTCACCTTTGCCTTTCTTTTAATTGTTGTTTTACTGCCAGTTCTACTGGACTTCTGGCATCCGAATTTGCGCAAGGACAGCGATGATGAGGCAGTTGGCAAGAAGCCACTGGTCAACCTTCAGCCTATGCTGGCGCGGATCGCCGACTTTACCGAACGCCGCGCCAAGAGCATTGTTCTATGTTATATCGCAATATTTGCAGTCCTTGTCTACGGCTCCTTAGACCTAGAAATTGACACCAATTTTTCCAAACTTGCACGCGAAGGTACGCCGCAACAAGTGGCACTCAAACTCGTTGACGAAGATATGATGGGGGGTATGAGCCTGGAAGTGCTCATGGATTTCGACACTCCAGACGCCCTGAAAGATCCGCAGGTATTAAAGGCTATAAGCGCATTCCAACAGCATATTTCAGACAACTATTCAGACAAGGTAATCAAAACGCTTTCTATTGCCGATGTTGTTAAAGATAGCAATCAGGTCATGCACAATAATGACCCCGCCTACCATGTCATCCCTGATGACCCGATTCTCGCGGCCCAACTACTCTATCTATTTAACAACGCCAATACTGATGATCGCCGTGAAGTGGTTAGCGATGACTACCGGGTTAGCCACATCTCGTTTTTACTGCGCAATGCAGGCACCAACGAGTACACCGCTTTCTTCGACCAGTTGGATCAGGACTTTGAACGAATATTCGGCCCCTTAAAAGCCGACTACCCCGGCGCAGAAATACAAACCACCGGCACATTCCACTTAATGATGGAATTGATGGACCACGTCGCCTGGACGCAGCTAAAGAGCTTTAGTTTCGCTCTCATTATTATCACCCTGCTAATGATGATCACACTCGGCTCGCCGCAAGCCGGACTGATTTCAATGATTCCCAATTTGCTACCGGCTGTATTCACCTTTGGCATAATGGGCTGGCTTGGAATACCTCTCGACACAGACACACTTATTGTTGCGCCTATCATTATTGGCATAGCCGTCGACGACACCATCCATTTTCTTACCCACTATCGCTATGCGTGGATTGAACATGGCGACGTAGGCGTCGCTGTGCGGCAAACGCTGCGTGAAGTCGGGCAAGCGGTTGCTTTTACGAGCCTCATTCTGGGATTAGGCTTCGGGGTGCTCGGTTTTGCCGGCTACCTCGGACTAGCCAAACCCGGGGTGTTTGGCGCCTTAGCCATACTGGTCGCACTTTTTTCAGACCTTCTGTTCCTTCCCGCACTCATGCATTGGTTTAAGCCGAGTTTGGGCAGAAAAAAAGCACTTAAACATTTGGCTGCGCGCACCGCACCGAACTAGATCGACAATATTCAGGCAGAGGTAAAAAGTATGTTGAAGACTACATCACGAGCCATCGCAGTGCTGGCACTAAGCCTACCGGCTCTTAGCATCAATGCCGCAGATCCAGATGCCCTTTCCATCATGGAAAAGGTGGACCAGCAACAACGCGAAGTGTCCGATGGCACCATGATGCGTTCGCAACTTTCTACCTGTAAGTTTGGATTCAAAAACAAGCAGATTAACTGTGTGGAAACACCCCGGGTAAAAGTGCTCGAATCCGTCTCAAAGCAATACGGAGAGCACAAAAAGGACAGCAAGGGCATATCAATTTTGCTGGATCCCGCCAGTGAACGTGGCATCGGCATGCTGACCTACAACTACGATGACGTTTCGCGTGATACCGAGTCCTGGCTCTACCTATCGGCACTGGGAAAAGTAAAGCGTATGGCTAGCGGCACCGGTGAAGACAGTGAACCAGTGTCAGTCTTCGGTTCCGAATTTACCACCGAAGATATGGAAAGCGGCAACACCGACGAATACACATTCAAGATATTGCAGGAAGGGCCTTTTAACGGCAGACAAGTCTGGGCCATAGAAGCCACGCCCAAACCGGTTCGTGCAGCCAAAACAGAGTACAGCAAATTGGTTTATTGGGTAGATAAGGAGCGCTACACCCTACTCAAAGCGCAGACTTACGATAAACGTGGAAAACCGTTTAAACAAATTCTGTTTAAAGATATCGAAAAAATAAACGATTTTTGGATTGCCCGCGATGTCACGCTGATCAACCTCCAATCGCAAAGACTCTCTAACATGAAGACTGAATCCATTGCGATGAATGTGGCGGTTGACGATGAATTTTTGACGCAACGAACACTGACAGATTTTGCCTATCGCGAGAAAACTCTGGAAGCCCTGCGCAAACACTTTCAATGAGAAAAATAACAGACCTTAAATACCATGCGCTGGCAGGAGCCACTTTCTGGCTACTCGCCAGTGCAACGCCAGTCGTTGCCAACGATTTGTTGGCTGGAGACGATTTTTCCTTTGATTCGTCAGTGATGGAAGTAAGCGAAGCCCACTGGAGCGACGGCTTTAAAACCTCACTGGCGCACAGTCACACCCAAATTCCCGCTCAGCCGAGCCGCGAGCAAAGCAGTCTGCGCATCGAATATGAGGGTAATATCGCCGGGGGCTGGTACCTGAAACTAGATACCCGCTATCGCTATTTCTGGGAAAAAGATGACTTGGCAGAACGACGTGGCGGCGCCTACGGTCACAACAAGTGGCAGCGGGCCTGGGTGCAATACAGCCGCAGCTCATGCACAGCCACCGCCGGGCGCCAAACATTAATCTGGGGAACCGTTGAAGGCACTTTTGTCACCGATATCGTAACGCCCTTCGATTACACCGAACAGCTACTAACAGACTACGGCAACGTTCGTCTCGCTCAAGATATGTTGGTCGGCGAGTGTTTCTTTTCCGGCAGTCAGTTGCAGGCATTTTATACCCCGGAAGCCCGCACCGACATTTTCCAACATCATCGACTCAAACTTGAACTGGCGCCGGGCTTCCCACCCGTGGATTTAAGTGTCGATGCTGAAGAAGAATGGGGCCTGCGCTACAAATGGCTGGGCAAGGGCTACGACGTGAGCGTAATGCTGGCGCAGCTTTACGACAACGTACTAACCCCCCTTATCAGGTTTGACTCAGCCAGCAGCATTGCACTTGCCGGTTTAACACCGGCAATCGGGCTGAATCAGGTACTCGTCGCCTCGACAGGCTCCAGCGCCTTTACTCCCAAGTTCAGTATCGAACCGGAACTCGCACAATTTGATCTGGCGGGTATTGCCAGTTCTCTCGCAGTCGGCCGCCTGCTACTCAAGTTCGAAACTGCCTATCGCAGCGAGCAACTTATCGCCTTTAGCGATGAAGTGAGTGAACGCTTCGACGCCGCCCTGGGCTTTGAGTACACCACCAGTACAAATCACCTTCTCAACGCGGGAATTTGGGGAACGCACTTCAAAAACGACACGGTTGAGAGTCAGGATACCCAAGTATTTACGCTTGGATGGCGAAAAACCTTTCTGAACGACAACCTCATCATGAGCCTGTTGGGCAATTGGGCGTCTTCACCTCGGTTTTCCAGCGCAACCATACTGGCCGACTACCGCTGGAGCGATTATTGGAGTTCTTCGCTGGCACTCAGCATCGCCGACCTTGGCGAGCTCGGCGCAAACAACCCCATCGCTCCCGCCGAAGAATCAGCGACTGTGAGTATTCAATATGAATTCTGATGAAGCCCGCCAGAAAATCATCGAAGCCGCTATTACGGTGCTGCTGGAAAAAGGCGTCGCCGCCAGCCGCATGAACGACTTCGTGTCGGCATCCGGCTTGAGCAAGGGTGGCGTCTACCACCACTTCGACAGCAAGGAAGATCTGCTCATTGGCGTATTGAACAACTTCCTCGAAAGTAATCTGGAGCAGATCATATTGGGGGTCGATACGACTACATCGGCTTACAAGCAACTCAAGGAACTGCTCTACGGGCACGAAGAACTCATGATAGAGCTCGGCAAGTACAACCAGCTCTTTCTCGATTTTTTCTCGCAGGCACAATTTCTGCCACAGTTTCGAGAACTCATCCGAGAGCAATACGAAATATTTCACACCGTTCTCGCCGACATTATTCGACTAGGC
>JBFKDP010000240.1:0-6335 GCA_041619575.1 Litorivivens sp. | reverse complement strand
GCGCCTGGCAGCTGACAACCTTGTCGTCACTGTGCTGGAGTGGGTGAACCTTGAAGTTGACCCAGTCTTCACCATCCTTTTTGAAAAGCTCGATATCGAAGGCATGTATGGATGAGCTGCGCGCGCCGGTATCGATCTTGGCCTTGATTGGGCCCATCTCAAAATCCGGGAATTCCACCCATTCGCGCCAGCCAATTGTCTGCTTATCCACGCCTACCTCATTGCTGTAATTAGCCGCTGAGCATAACGATAAAGCGCTGTAATTAATAGATTTTCAGCGGTGAGTAGGGATTTTTGACAGGAACTGGTCGGTAGGCGCGCGGTCTGTGGGCAAAAAAAAGCACCCATGCGGGTGCTGAAGAGGGGGTTCTTTAAAATATGGACCGTGGACGGAATATGGAGTCAAGGTTACGGTGATTGCCTGGGTGCAGGCATCCGTAGTTGTACTTATGCAGCTAACGGAAGGTGTTAGGCTGCTATTGGAAGCGCAGTAATTGCTCGGGACAATCCGTAAAGTCCCTGACGGTATCAGGCAGGCGCACTGCGTCGCCAATCACAGCGTCGCTGTAGCTGTGGCAGACATTGGGAACGTGCAGGCTATCGGCGGCTCGGGTGCCCTCGAGGCTGGCGAGGTCTATCCTGCGCGACGAGGAGACGAAATAGCCTTTCTGCAGGACAAAGGCTGCTTCGCGTGCTTCGCCCTGATAAAAATCATTGGCCCAGGCGGCAAAGCCCCGCAGCAGAGGTTTGCCGCGGACCTCGGGTGGATCCATTAACTGCCACTCGCGGGTTTTGTAGCGCAATATTTCGACGCCGTCGCGGCTGACAACCGCATTTGCGGCTTCTTCGCCCACTTCGTCATCTACGGACACATCGTAGGTGCGGGTGCACTCACCGCGGGCGGCATGAGCAATGGCCAGTACACACAAATCGAAAAGATGGGTGCAATTGCTGAAGGGGTTCACCGACTCATTGATTTGCCTGGGGTCACTGCCAATCGCGATGCCGACCAGCGCCTGTATCGGGTGGGTGGCGCCCGCGCAAGTGTTGAAGGGCGCGCGCAGCGTTTCTGTTTCCAGTGCGGTAAGCTCTGTGCCATCGTGATGCAGGGTGGCACGAAAGCCATGGCAGTTGTCTTCAAGCTCGGCGATCACCTGCCTCGCCCGGCCTATTAGTCTGATCCGGCGACGAAAACAGCCTGAGCCGTAATTCGGGTTGAGTGGAAACTCATTAATGTCGCGAGAGTCAGAAGATTGTGTAGACATGCCGGCTCAGTTAGGGCTAATTCGGAGCTTTGATAGTAACATTTCCCCTGCGGGCCAGGGCTTTAGCGAAAACGGTCAATTCATGGGCAAAAGCGTCTGTGGTGGCTAAAACAACAAATACAACAGGAGGATACTTTATGTGGGTGCGCATTTTTCTATTTTATCTGGCGGTAATATGGACTCCGTACGGCTTATATTGTTTGTTTTTTCCGGAGATTCTGTCCGCTTTCGCTGGTGTTGAAGCCACCAGTGTCACCGCACTCACTGAATTGAGGGCCATGTACGGCGGTTTGCAGGCCGCGCTTGGTTTATCGGCCCTGTTGGGATTTTTTCGCGTTGTCTACGTCGACAAAGTGCTGTTTGCCCAGCTGGTCGTCGTACTTGGGCTGGCGGTTTCTCGCTTGCTGGCGGCGCTCGTGGCGGGCGACTGGAGCGGCTACACCATCGGCGCTTTGGTGTTTGAGTGGTCGACCGTTGCATTTTGTGTGATGGCAATGCGCAGCCAACCGACTAATCTCTAGGCATGCAGTTGCCGTGGGGTGTATAGGGAGCAGACATGAACGAATTTGATCAGGTGGTCACCCTCATTTCGCTGAGTATGGGGCTAGCTTGGGCCTCGGGTCTAAATCTCTACGCGGCGATTCTGGTCCTGGGGCTCGGCGGTGCTACCGGTAATGTTGAGCTGCCCCCGGCCTTGGAGGTGGTGCAAGATCCCATGGTAATCATGGCGGCGGGTCTGATGTATGCGGTGGAGTTTTTTGCCGATAAAACCCCCGGCGTGGATACCGCCTGGGACTCTTTGCACACCTTTATTCGTATTCCGGCGGGCGCGATGTTGGCCGCGGGCAGTGTTGGCGATGTCACGCCGGCCCTGCAAGTTGCAGCCGGTATCCTGGGTGGCTCATTGACCTCGGTAACCCACGCTGCAAAAGCCAGTTCACGGGTGTTGATCAATACCTCTCCAGAGCCCTTTTCCAATTGGACAGCCTCGGTGATGGAGGACGTGGCGGTAATCGGTGGGCTCTGGACTGCGCTGAATCACCCGCTATTGTTTCTGGTGTTGCTGGCGTTGTTTATTTTGTTGCTTATCTGGATGTTACCGAAGCTGTGGCGCGGCGCCATGCTCGTATTGCGTAAGGTGGGTGAGTGGCTCGGTGTGGTCGACAAGAACCCTCCGTCGGAGCCGGCCGGGGCCGAGGGTACGGCCGGTCAGCTGGAAAAGCTGCAGGCATTGAAGGAGCAGGGTGCACTTACGCAGGAAGAGTTTGAGCTCGCCAAGGCAAAAGTGCTGTCCGAAGGAGGGGCTCAGGGCAGTTCTAGTCCTGCGAGCTGAGGCCTAAATAGGGAAGTAGTAGGGCCAGATCAGCGCATCCAGCAAGGCGGTCTGTACACAGAAAAACGCATAGGCGCATAACGAGAGAGTAAAGAAGAGACTGCGATCCTCGGCGTATTTGGCAACCTGGTGTGCGAATATCAATGCGGCGATGCCCGTTGCCAACAGTACAGCTCTGATGCACAGCCACAGATCCATGTTAGGGGCGCTTAGCACGGCAAAACTTAAGGGCATCCACAGGGCAGAGCAGAACAGTATGACGCCAGACAGAGTATTGAGTCGTTCAATCAGCAGGCCGCCATTGTCAGTGCGACAGTCGTCTGGCAGGCTTTTGAGGACGTAGAAAAACATCATCAGGTAGCCCGCCGCTGCCAGCAGCATGTTGAGGGTGTAGAGGCCCATCATCCACCGGGGGATATCGCCCCAAAGTGCGGGCACGGCGTCGGCGTACTGGAGGGCACCGTAGGCATAGCTCGCCAGCACGGCAATTCCCCCCACCGCATTGATTGTCAGAAAAGTTAGCTTCTGTCGCATCGTGTCCTCCGTCGCTGTGCGGTCGTACGGATGCCCACAGGCTCTGGATCAGGGTTTAACTGGGTATTGCATCCATTAGCAGTATTGCGCTTGCGATGGCCAGCACCATCCAGGTACCGAGAATGCCCACAAAACGGGGCACTGATACCCCGCTGCTGCGGCTTAGACCGGCGGCGTGCAGTATTCGTGAAACCAGCAAACCAGTGCCGAGGCTGTGGACGACAGTGGCGCTATTGCCGTTCATTTCCACCAGCAGGATTAAGATCAGTATGGTGGGGACGTACTCCGTGAAGTTGGCCTGCACGCGAATGGCTCGCATCAGGTCGGGCTGGCCGCCATCGCCAATGCCGACTTCGTGGGTGCGACGTTCGTTGACAACACGGGAGGATAAGGCCAGCAGTAATACGCCACTGAGACCTGCATAAAGAGCGGTAATCATAGTGAATCCTGTTCGTTATTGGTGAGCCTAGCTTAACCTTCCCGGCACAGACTGAGCCAGCGCTGTATTCCCGCGCTGCGATATTTTTGTTTGTGGATCACGAAGTAGAAGTGGCGTCGAAAATCTTTGTGGGGCAGAGGGAGGGTGACTAGGCGATGGGTGCGAACGGCCTCTTCCAGCGTGATGGCCGACAGACAGCCGATGCCGAGATTCGCTTCCACCGCGCGCTTAATGGCCTCGGTATGCTGCAGTTCAAGCGCGATATTCAGTTGTGGCAATAAGCCGTGCATGGCCCTGTCAAAGGCTTGCCGCGTGCCCGAGCCGGGTTCTCTGAGTATCCAGGGCTCGGCCAGCAAATCGTCGTCGCTGATAGACGTTTTTTGCGCCAGTGGATGGTCGGGGTGACAGAAGACCGCCAGCTCGTCTTCACGCCAGGGAATGATGTCGAGGTCAGGATGGTGGTATTCACCTTCAATAAGACCAATATCGAGATCAAAATCGAGGACGCGCGCGGCGATAGCCGCCGTATTGGCGACTTCCAGACTTACCCGGGCACCGGGTTGCTCAGCCATATAGCGGGCGACAATACCCACGGCGAGATAGTTACCGATGGTAAGTGTGGCGCCTACCTTGATATGGCCGATATCAGAATGCTGGGCCAATGCCTGCTCTAGTGCCCGGCCCTGCTCCAGCAGGGCTTCTGCCTGAGGGCGCAGTACCCGTCCCAACTCGTTGATTTGTAGTCGTTTGCCAACGCGATCAAAGAGTTTTACATCAAATTGCTGTTCCAGCTCTTTGAGAGCCCCACTGGCGGCGGACTGGGACATGGCAAGATGCTCGGCGGCGCGACTGATATTGTCAAAGTGGGCGGCGGCCAGAAATACTTCGAGTTGGCGAAAGCTGTATCTCATATCGATTAATCCGATTACCTATACATAAATAATCCATTTTACCGATAGTATGGTCCCCTCCTATAGTGCCTGCAACCACTTGAGCACGGGAAGGGATCTGCGATGACAACTTTGGCAACCGAACGCGTAACAGATGTCCATCACTGGAACGATCGTCTGTTCAGCTTCAAGACCAGCCGCGATGCTTCTCTGCGGTTTGAGAACGGACACTTTGTCATGCTGGGCTTGCCGGTTGACGGCAAACCGCTGCTGCGTGCCTACAGCATAGTAAGTGCCAACTACGACGAAGAGTTAGAGTTTCTTAGCATTAAGGTCCCCGATGGCTCCCTGACCTCGCGCCTGCAGCATATTCAGGTGGGAGACGAGGTGCTGGTTAGCCGCAAGCCCACTGGTACGCTGGTGGCTGACCATGTGTTGCCCGGCCGGCATCTCTATCTTTTCGGTACGGGCACGGGGCTGGCCCCGTTTATGAGCATTGTTAAAGACCCCGAAATCTACGAGCGCTTTGACAAAATCGTGCTCTGTCACGGTGTGCGCTACCAGAGTGAGCTGGCCTATGCCGACTATCTGGAACGGGAGCTGCCCGAGAACGACTTTTTTGGTGAGAGCGTGCGCTCGCAACTGGTGTACTACCCAACGGTGACGCGCGAGTCTTTTCGTAATCAAGGACGGCTGACCGATCTTCTTGCCAGTGGCAAGTTGGCCAGCGATGTTGGCCTGCCGGCGATCGACCCAGAGCACGATCGGTTTATGCTCTGCGGCAGCCCTTCCATGCTTAAGGATATGGGTGCCCTACTCGATGAGCGTGGCTTTAAGGAATCACGTAATGGCTACTTGGGGCACTACGTTATTGAGCGGGCTTTCGTCGAGAAATAGCAAGCCTTTAACGGCGTAGTGTTGAGCATTGGGGCGATTACGGCGCGCGGCTGTAATCGCCCCTTTTTTGTGTGGATGAACAGATTGTAAAGCCGTGGGCATGACCTCGGGCAGCGGCAGTGATAGTGTACGTTCCCAATACAGGAATCGAGGTTGTTTGCATGAAACGCGTGCTTGTCGCTCTGTTGGTTATCGTTATTGCCGCGCTGGCGGTATTTGTACTGGGCAATAAACCAGAACCTCTGGACCCCGCGACGCAAAGCGCCAAGCGCCTGCAACCCGGCCCCCACGATGTCGATTACTTCGATATTACCCTGACGGATACTACCCGCCCCAGTCAGGCCCACGACGATTTTGAGGGCAGCGATTCTCGCGTGCTTAAAACCCGCATCTGGTATCCGGGAACCCTTCTGCAGGAGGGGCGCCCTGCCGCAGAGCCTTTGCCTTTGCTCATTTATAGCCACGGCTTTATGTCTACCCGCACCGGTGGTGCCTACCTTGCCAAGCATATGGCGAGTCTGGGCTATGTCGTTGCGGCGATGGATTTCCCGCTGACCAACTACGGGGCCCCGGGCAAACCCTACGTTACTGACGTTGTGAATCAGCCGGAGGATGTTTCCTTTTTGCTGGACCAGCTTCAAAGCTGGCACCGGGAAGCCGGCAACCTGTTTGAAGGTGCGATTGATGACAGCCGTATCGGCGTCATGGGGCTTTCACTGGGCGGGATGACCTCCACTCTGGCAGCCTTTCATCCGCGACTGGGCGACCCACGCATCGACGCGGCAGTGTCCATTGCCGGGCCAGGGTTTATGTTTGGTCCCGCTTTTTTCAGCCACCGCGATCTACCCTATATGATGATCGCTTCGGAGATTGATGCACTGGTCGATTACACCAGCAATGCGCTGCCGGCGAAGGACGTGGCGGGTGCTACGCTGGTCACTATTGAGGGCGCCACCCACACCGGTTTTGCCGACATG
>JBFKDP010000239.1:0-6343 GCA_041619575.1 Litorivivens sp. | reverse complement strand
GATATGTGCGCATAGCGCGCGGGTCGCAAATCTTTGCGGAAGGCACTGCCAACAATCCAATCATCTTTACTGCTGATGAGGATGCAATCCTTGGTACGGCAACAGAAAGTGATCGCGGCCTGTGGGGCGGTGTTCAAATCAACGGCAACGGTCGTACCAACAAATGTCACGATGGCACGCCAACAGGTTCGGGTTTTGCTTCCAAGGGTGCTGTTAGCGACTTTGATCCTACTGCAAATAATGTCCACAACTGTCACGTCACTGCTGAAGGTCGCCCTGCAACTTACGGCGGCAACAACAACGCTGAAAACTCTGGTGTGCTCAAGTATGTGGTTGTTAAGCACGCCGGCTTCGAAGTTGTTGACGGTGACGAGCTAAACGCACTGACCCTGAACGCTGTAGGCAGTGGCACGACAATCAGCCATGTTCAAACCTATACGTCCCAGGATGATGGTTTTGAAATGTTTGGCGGCGCGGTCAATATGGATCACATCGTAGCAGTCAATGTGGGTGATGACTCCATCGACTACTCAGAAGGCTATAACGGTGATATCCAGTACGCGATTGTGGTTCACACCTCAGGCGGCAACCGCTGTATCGAAGGCGACAACACTGGTGGCAGCCGTAACGATGGCTTTACTCCGACCACCAAGCTGCGCATTTCGAACATGACCTGTATCACCAGCAACATCGATGAAAATGCCGGCACAAACCCCAGCGGTAAGGGTGACTCTGAAGGTCCTCTGTTCCGCGAAGGTGCATTCTTTGAAATGTATAACTCGCTGGTAACTTCGAACGCGACCTCAATGGCCAGTAACGAATGTATGGAACTGGACGACTCTGAAGGTCCGCAAACTATCGACGGCGCTCAGGTAGGTACCAGCATTGCCAGCAGCAACGTGATTGCCTGTGGCGAGCCCTTGAAAATTGGTGCCGATGCCGCGAACAGCGGTTTCGACCTGGCAGTATGGTTAAACGGTGGTGACGGCAGCGCGCAAACGCCTAACAACGGCAATGCCAACAATGTTGTCCTGTCAGCTGGCCAACTGGCCGCAGATGCAGGTGGCTCGGTACTGGTTGACGCAGGTGCGAACGCGCGTGATCACCTGACTGCAGCAAGCATCAATGACGGAGCCGGTAACCAGGTCTTTGATCAGACTACCCAACTGTTTGATGCAGCTACGCTGGGTTCAATTTTCGATACACCTACTTACCTGGGCGGAGCGAACGCTGGTGACAACTGGCTCGCCGGCTGGGCTGTAGGTCTGGATCGAGCGCTTAACCCCTGATCACTTTCTCTGTGATGACCACTATAGAGTGTAAGGCAGGGCGCCATGTGCGCCCTGCCTTACAAAGATCAGTCGAGAGAGCAATCTCCAGAGCGGTGAGTTCTTAAATCATGCAAATATTTAAACGAAAAAGATTGTCGGTGGCGGTCATGCTCGCGTCCATCGCCAGCGCCGTGAGCGTAGTTCACGCTCAGGGAAGTGCGCAGGACGAGCTCGATATCGCAGCGCCTTCGATCATTGAAGAAGTCGTCGTAACCGGCAGACTTAAGAGCGTCGCGGCCTCCATCGTCGACGAGCGTATTGAAATACCCTTCTCCGCAGATTTTCTGGGGTTTGAAGCCATCGCCCGAGCCGGTGACTCGACAATTGCAGGAGCCTTGCGACGTCTGCCTGGTCTGACCCTGGTTGATAACAAGTTTATCTACATTCGCGGTCTGGGTGAGCGTTATTCCAGCGTAACGGTAAACGGGGCTGTTGTTCCCTCGCCGGATTTGGCGCGAAGCGTCATTCCGTTGGATCTTTTTCCAACTTCGATTGTTGAATCAATCAAAGTGCAGAAAGCATTCGGTTCGTCATTGCCGGCCAATTTCGGCGGTGGTGCAATCGACATTCGTACGAAGAGCTTCCCCAAAGCGCCGCTGATCAGTATCAGCCTTGGTACGGGTGGCAACAGCATCAGCCACAAAGGCCTAGAATATAACGACAGCAGCGTTAAGCCCTTGCCGGACGCCATTGCTGCTGCTATCAGCCGCTATCGCGGTGATATTTCGCAGTCCAACATCTTTTCTACCGAAAACGATGCGGGCAATAACACTACTGCGCAGCAAGCCGAGCAGATTCAGCGGAACATAATGCTGGCGCTTCCACGCGAGATTGGGATTGGAAATCAACTCGATAACAAGCCGGACACGGATTACAAGATTGCCTTGGGCAATGCATACGACATCGGTTATGAATGGATGGTCGGCGGGTCTATCAGTGCTGCACTGAACAGCAAGTTTCGCAACAAAGACCAGGTCAATCGTGCCATTGGCAGCCCCGACACTCGCTTTTTCGACATTGAGCGAACAACTGAAGAAGAGCGTGCAACTTACTCGGCAACACTCGGTGCAGAATATGGCAGCACCCACGCGGTCGGTCTGAGCTACTACAAAATTGGTCACGATGTAAAAGATGCGAGTATCGCTCGTGGTTTTGACCAGAATAATTCACTGGTTGATCGCAGTCAGGTCATTCGCTATCAGACACGCACTGAAGAGCGCGAGCTCTCAATGTTCCAGTTGACCGGTCAGCACAGCCTTGAAGGCCTCGAAAGCCTGTACACCTGGAATGACAACTTGGCCTTTCTGGAAAACCTGCGTGTTAACTGGTTTATCTCTGAAGCAGAAGTATCAACCGATGTGCCTAACCAGACGGTATACAACGGCAGTCGCGATCTCGATACCGGCTTTACGCAGATATCACCGGCGCCAGCCGCAGGGCAGCATATTTTCCTAGAATTGGACGACGAAGAGGACAGCTGGGGCGCGGACTTCGAACTTCCATTCTTTATCGGCAGTAGTGAGCTGACGCTTAAAGGCGGATTTGCGGCGTCTGAGAAAGTGCGTGAGTACTATCAGTACACCATGAATATCAGCACTACCGGCTTGAGCAGCAATGTACTTGCAGGCGGTCCGGGTCGAGTGGTGTCCGATGGCAACCTAGGAGACCTTGACAACAACTTTTCAGCCTCGCTGGGGAGTAACTTCGGTACGGAGAGCTATGTAGCGGCTCGCAAACTGAACGCCTACTTTGGTGAAGCTGATTTTCGAATCAATGAAAATTGGCGGGTTACCTTGGGTTCGCGCTGGGAAGAGTTCAAGCAGGCTTTGTTAACCATTGACCTGTTGGACTTTACGGGTACTTCGCTGCAGCAGCAGATTGAGGCCTTGTCCCAGCCAGATCAACGCTTTGCCTTTGTCGAAGATGACTGGTATCACACTGGAGCATTGACCTTCTCAGATACCGGATTGCTTGGATCTGAGGAATACCAACTGCGTGTCAGTTATGCACAAACAGTTGTTCGACCGGACTTGCGTGAGTCTGCTGAAGTGGTCTATATCGATCCGCAGATTAACCAGCGTGTTCGTGGTAATCCGCAGATTGAAAGCTCCGATATCGATCATCTGGATCTGCGGGCTGAGTTTTTCTACGAGAATGGCGACAACTTTACGGTGTCACTGTTCTACAAAGATATCGAAGCTCCGATCGAGACTGTGCGTCAGCCAGGCTCGGACGACAATGTGGTACTGACTTACCAGAATGCCGACTCCGGTGAAATATACGGTATCGAAGCTGAAGGGTTGATCAGTTTGCCCGCAGGTCTGTTCCTGTCGGGCAACGTAGCGATCAGTGACTCGGAAGTTAAGCTCGATACTACCAACAACGTGCTGACCAACGGGGAGCGACGTCTGACGGGTCACTCGGAGTTTGTTGCCAATGCGCAGTTGGGTTACGACTCGCCCGGTGGTGTGCACAGCACGTCGTTAATCTATAACGTCTTCGGTGAGCGTATCTACTTTGCCGGTGTGGCCGGTAACGACGATGCCTTCGAGCAGCCCTTTCATTCGCTGGATCTGACCTACACCTACTATCCGACAGAGACCCTGTCCTTTAGCGTGAAGGTTCAGAACATTCTTGAGGAAGAGCGCGAGTACGAACAGAAGAACTCTTCGGGTGAAAATGTCACTATTATCGAGCAGGACGTAGGGCGCAGCTGGGGTATCAGTGCCAAATACACCTATTGATATTGAAGATCTGTTTTGCGAGGTCGCCTTCGGGCGGCCTTTTTTATTGTCGCTAAGGGAAGGGTTTTGGCCCGACACAAAAAAAGCCACCCGAAGGTGGCTTGTCATTCGCTGCTCGGATCTAGAATTTCAATTCAAAGCCAAGGCCTGCGCTGTCGGAATCGAGAGTACTTGTAGGGCTATCAGTCTCAAGGTTCACTGCATACACATACCACTTTGCCGATTTGCTGAGTTTAAAATCGGCGCCAAGGGCAATCTGCGTGGTGTCGATTTTTGTGTCATCTTCTGAAGTGCGACCAGCCTGGGCTTTCAGCTTGATATTGTCAGCCACTTTTACGGCCGCGCTGACAATTACAGTATCTTCGGCACTATTGGGTTTGATGTTTGATAGCTCGCTGTCCTGCCAGAGGGCGCCAACTTCAACCATGCCGACTTCGTAGCTAATCACTGCGCGGTGGGTGTCTCGTACGCTGGCAACGGTGTTTTTGTCGATTTCAGAGTCGGCCGCGACCGCAAGCGTCAGGCCATTGATCTGATATTGCAAAGCCGCAGAGTATCCTGCTGCTAGGCCACTGCGATCATCGTCTTCACCCTGTTGCAGGGCAACAACGGCGGTCAAGCCGGCGAGCGAGGGTGTGGTGTATTGCAGCATGTTGTCTTCGCGGTTTTCGCCCTCCGCGTAGTTTTTGATATCAGCCATGTGATAGTCATTAAACTGGTCGATCTGTTTGCCAATTACTTTAAGTGGCGTATCAAAGTTACCGGCGATGACGGTCCCCCAGTTTCCTTGCAGGCCCGCGTAGATATTACGTTGCTTGAAGACTGTTCCGGTGGTGCCTTCGTCGACATTGACTTCGTATTCGAGTTTGTAAATTGCCTTTAGCGCATCGTTGATGGCGTAGGAGCCCTTGAAACCAAGTCGCGATGCATTGGAATTTTGGCTGACTTCGTGGTCGGTGCCCGTGACGCTTTCAACAGCGTCATTGGTGAGGCTGAGATTGATCTTGCCATACACAGAGATATCGGCATTGGCGCTCGCGCATGTGGCCAGGCTGGCGATGGCCAGAGGCAGTAGTTTCTGTTTCATCGTTCTCTCCCGGAGAAGTCAAAATATTAAGAGCCGGATCATAAACCGGTCTGAGTTACAGGTCTCGTGACCGATACCCTGCACGAGTGCGGGCAAGGTTTGCTGGAGGGCTATTATGCTTACCTCGTATTACAGAAATGTGACAAAACGTCTTACTAACTTAATATTATTGTCATTCATATGTAACACGCCGGCTATCTCTATCTCGTATGCCTTCGTGGCGGCCCGTCTGCTTGAGTTAAGGAACACTCACTTGCCAGCCCCGGTCGTTATTGGCGCCTTCTAAATACAAGGTACCAATTGCTTCTAACGGGAACACTTAGAGCGAATGACGGTGGTATTACGTTGTCCACAGATTCTGTGGATAAGTCAGTGGGTAAAATGTCGAATACTTTCCTCAGGCGAGACACTTGGGGGAGTCCGGTAAACTGTTGATTTTTTATGCATTTCAATAAAGTTCAGTAAAAACAATAAGATGGAGTGTTTTATTGATTTGAGCTGTGAGGGTGCATGTGAAAACTGGGTGAAATTTATACGGAGTGTAAACTTGTGAATAAATGTTACCCGGTGGTGCATAAAATCGTAACCTGTTACCAATTTGACCCGGAATGCGGCGGCTTATTGTCGCTTAGCGGTAACACTTTTGGGGCGGCCGCAAGTTGGCGGGAGATCAACCGCGGTAAATGCAGCCGCTGGTGCAGGTTTCACGGATTTCTACCGCACTGAGCTGGGGCAGCCGTGGCTTGAGTTCATTCCAAATCCATATCGCGAGATTTTCACTGGTGGGGTTTTCCAGACCCAGTATCTCATTGAGATAATAGTGGTCGAGGCGATCATAGGTGGGTTGGAAGGCCGCTTTGATATCAGCGAAATCCATCAGCCAGCCCTGTACTGCATCCAGCTCACCAGAGACCGTCAGTCGAACGTAGAAGGTATGACCGTGGAGTCGTCGACATTTATGGTTTTCGGGCACATTTGGCAGGTGATGCGCTGCCTCGAAACTGAATTCTTTAAAAACTTCCACAGGTGTATCCGGCTCTTGTTGGAAAACGCGGCTATGGTAATGCTGCCTGCGAGTGAAGTACAGCGGTAGAAAAATTGATCATTAGTGCCTGAATTCGTTCAATAATCAGCCGAATTGTTCAGCCTTTAGACAGAGTCTAAAAAAGTTCGTCGATACG
>JBFKDP010000238.1:0-6386 GCA_041619575.1 Litorivivens sp. | reverse complement strand
CGCGCTGGTTTCGATGGATTCCACCATTCGCAGTAATCTGACGGTTGGACCACCAATTGATCTTCAGGTTTATGAGGCAGGCCAACTGAAACTGGACCGCCACTATCGACTTGAGCAAGACAGTGATTATCTGCGTGACCTGAAACAGGCCTGGGACGAGCGACTTAAGGAAGCCTTTCGCTCACTGCCACCTCTTCAGTGGGCAACCATGTGGGACAGTGAGACCGACGGCCACACTAAAGAGCACAGCAAAGACAGCTGAGCCACCAAGGCTGGTGGCTCAGGCTGAAAACGAGCTGGGCGCTACGCGCGACGCCGCAACCACATCATCAATGAAGTGCATTTTTGCCAGCACCGCATCCGACAGCACAAAGGGGTAAGCATCCTTCAGCCCCATGCTGCGATTCAGACCATTCAAGGCCAGTGATAGTTTTATCCAGCGCTGGATTCGCTCTCTGAAGGGTCGCGATATGACCGATTCGTCCAACAATTGATACGCCATCGCCGTTTCAAGCGCATCCGCCATATGCAAATAGTGAGACCAGGTTTCTGCCCAGTCTTCCAGCGGGTGTGACTGGGCATAACGGCTGATGTATTTGTTATCGCGAACGAGCGTTTCAGCCTTGTCGTGGTAGTCCTGCAGGGCGGCGCTATAATCGCGTTGTTCATCGCCAAACAGTTTGCGGAAACCGGCAATAAACTCCGTGTTCGCCACCAACTGATCGAAGTAGTAATGCCCACTCTCGTGCCGGAAGTGGCCCAGCAATGTTCGATACAGCTCACCCAAGAAGACTCGCTGGCTTTCACGGCTCACATCGTCAGCTTCAATCAGGTTTACGGTAATCAGGCCCTGGGCGTGCCCGGTAAACACAAACTCGTCTTCAACATTGGGGTTGCTGCGCCGGTCTTCCAGAAAATCAAAGGCGAGCCCTGTTATCGGATATTCCCGACGCGGCTGAACCGGCAAATGCAAATACAGCAGGCCGTATACCAATCGCCGCTTTGCGGCCTCCAGGCGCACCCAACGTTCCTTTTTTTCTTCAGAACCAAGATAAGGAATGGTCTGGTTCAGCCGACACGACAGGCAGTAGCGATCGTCCGTTCCGGCGTCGATCAGCCAGTTGCAAGCATTGTAATCCGTGTAGTTCTTGCACAGGCGGTAGAGATAACCCTGCTCGTCGGCACGCAGATCACTGGCGAGTTCGCTCGGATTGAGCGAGACCATTTCTGCGCGCCCCGGGTCAAAACCCACCTGATTCCGGCAATAGGTACACTGGGTATTGTCAAAGAACAGCTCGCGCGAACAGCGACAATGGAAAATTTTCATGAAGCGGCACGCGTCTGCTCTCGCATCATACTGAACCAGACTTCATCAATTGTGTGATGGATAGCGGAGAACTCCAGTTGTAGTTGGTCAACAAATTCGTAGAGCGCATCATCAAGCAATAGCTCGTCAATCTTCACCTCGCGCACTCGCCTGAGAGCACGCGCGACACTGCGCAGGCAGTCTTCATTGTGCGGCAGCGATTTCACCGCGTCTTCAATCCTGCTCAGGCAATGCAAAATGGTGCGGGGGAATTCCCTATCCAGCAGCAGAAATTCAACCACATCTTTTCCGTTTACCCGGTCTCTTACATGCTGGCGGTACATCTGATAGGCATTGAGTGAGCGCAGGACGTTCATCCAGAGCGAGTTTTCGTAAAGCACCACATCGACACCATCAGTCTCGGGCTTTAACAGTGTCGCCGCGCCAACATCAATGATACGACTCGTCATATCAGCGCGCTCGAGGTTGCGCCCCATGACCATGAAATCGTAGCCGTAATTGTGGCTCATACACCCCGACAGCATTCCTGTGAGTTGCTGGGCATGACTGATAACATGGCGGGAAAATGTCAGTCGACCCCGGCGGCTACTGCTTTTTCTTGTGTTTTCCTTCACATACAAATACAGGCTGTTAATCAGCTCCCACGCTTCAGCAGGAATGATTTCACGCGTTGTACGCGCATTTTCCCGCGCCATGCTGATTGAATTAAGAATGGAACCGGGATTCAACTTATGCGTTAGCAGATAGCGAGTAACGCTTTTTTCGTCGGCCACCTCGCTAACTTCCGAGAACAATCCATCATCGCCGGTAATCTTGATCAAGGTGTCCCAGCCAACACTGGCGCCGGCAGGAAGATCCAACAGCAGGTTTGAATAGACGTTCACCAGTCTGGCGGTATTCTCTGCACGCTCCATGTATCGCGCCATCCAATACAGTCGTTCCGCTACACGAGAAAGCATCTTAATCCTCCTCCGCCACAATCCAGGTATCCTTGCTGCCACCACCCTGAGAGGAGTTCACGATGTAAGAACCTTTCACCAAGGCAACACGTGTCAAGCCTCCAGCCGTTACATAAGAGCCCTGACCGCTCTGCAGAATAAAGGGGCGCAAATCGACGTGGCGAGGCTCGACATGATTATCGACCATCACCGGTGCGGTCGACAGCGACAGCAGCGGCTGTGCTATGTAGTTCCGCGGATCGGCCTTGATCAGCTGCTTGAATTCATCACGCTGCTTTTGACTCGCCTGCGGTCCCATCAACATGCCATAACCACCAGATTCATTCGCCGGCTTGACGACCAGCTTGTCCAAATTTGCCAATACATGTTTCATCTGCTTTTCGTCAGAGCAGATATAACTGGGAACATTATCGATGATCGGATCTTCACCCAAATAGTAGCGAATAATCGCCGGCACATAGGTATAGATCACTTTGTCATCTGCAACGCCGGCGCCAGGGGCATTGGCCAGTGCAACGTTGCCCTTCTGCCAAGCACGCATCAAGCCCGGCACACCCAGCATCGAGTCCTTATTGAACACTTCCGGATCAAGAAACAGGTCATCAATACGTCGGTAAATCACATCTACCTTAGCGAGTCCATTGATGGTACGCATAAACACGTGATCGTCCTGTACAACCAGATCCTGCCCTTCAACCAGTTCAGCACCCATACGCTGGGCCAAGTAGGCGTGCTCAAAATATGCTGAGTTGTAGATTCCCGGGGTCAACACGACCACTTCCGGGTAATCCAGAGGACGCGGTGAAATAGCGGCCAGGGTATCGAAGAGTTGTGTCGGGTAGTCGCCCACAGGCAGGATATTCTGACCTTTCAACAGTTCGGGAAAGACCCGTTTGGTCACAGCCCTGTTTTCCAGCATATAAGACACACCCGAGGGCACCCGCAGGTTGTCTTCCAGCACATAGAGTGAGCCATCATCATTGCGAACCAGATCGGAACCACAGATATGGGCCCACACGCCGCCCACTGGCTTCATGCCGACACACTGCTTGCGGAAGTTCTTCGATTTGGCAATCAGTTCTTTGGGGACAATGCCATCCTTGAGAATTTTCTGCTCGTTATACAGGTCATCGATAAACAGGTTGAGGGCCTGCAAGCGCTGGATCAATCCTCGCTCGGTATGCGCCCATTCTTTTGCGGCAATAACACGGGGAATCAGATCGAAGGGCCAGTCGCGGTCAATATTTTCACCATCACTGTATACCGTGAAGGTAATCCCCATAGTGGTGATCGCAGCTTCCGCTGCATGCTTGCGTGAACTCAGTGAGGTGGACTTGAGTTTTTGCAGATAACTGACGAGCTCCCTTGCGTGCGGCCGAGCCACACCCGGCGCAGCCATAAGCTCATCGTAGAAGGGTCCGGAATTGTACTTTTTCCAATCTATTCCCATTCGCTTAAAGACTCCTGCTTACCCAAGCCTGGTAGTTCCGACGGAACATTGACGAAGGTGTCAAACATTGTACACACAAGCCTAGAGTGCGCTCGTTACAAGGCGCTGTAAAGGAGGAAAGTATGAATCCCGTCAGTAACGGCTCAGCAATTTTGCGAAAATGAACAGTTTGCGAGTCTGCGAACCAGGGCACCACAACGGTGCCCTTGGCAATGATAACGGAGAGAAAAAGCGGCACCATTGCAGCGCCGCTTTTGCTTCAGTTGGCTAGATGACGTACGTTTTCAGAGGGGGAAACCCGTTAAACTCAACAGAGCTGTAGCTGGTGGTGTAAGCGCCCGTCGACAGCCAGTAGAGTTTATCGCCGGCCTCGAGACTCAGTGGCAGTGAGTAGCGATGATCCTCATAAAGGATATCCATACTGTCACAGGTGGGGCCAGCCAAAATGACTTCCTCTTCTTCACCCGTCTTATCGCAGTACAGCGGATACTTGATGGCCTCACCCAATGATTCGATGAGTCCGCCAAACAGCCCGACATCCAGATACACCCAGCGATAAAGCGAATCGCGCGACTTGGTGGAGATCAGCACAACCTCGCTAATCAGCACACCCGACTCGCCTACCAGAGAACGACCCGGTTCAATAATGATTTCCGGCTGGTCATCGAGGAAGTCTTCGTCGAGAAAGCGGCGGATCGACTGACCGTAGGCCTCTATCTCGTGGGTGCGGTTGGTGTATAGCGCAGGCATGCCGCCACCCATATTGATCATACGCAGCTTGATACCGTGTTCGCTCACCCTGTCACAGATAAAGCGCACTTTGCCAATGGCCGCATCCCAGGCACCGATATCGCGCTGCTGAGAGCCCACATGGAAAGAGATACCACAGGCATCCAGACCCAGTTCGTTCGCCAGCACGATCAGTTCGATGGCCATATCTGCCTGACAACCGAATTTGCGCGACAGAGGCCAGTCTGCGGTCTCGGTACCTTCGGTCAGGATGCGGACATAGACTTTACAGCCCGGTGCGTATTTTGCCAGGTTGCGCAGATCGGACTCACTGTCGGTAGCGAACATGCGCACACCCTTCGCGTAAGCGTACTCGACGTCCTTTGCCTTTTTGATGGTATTACCGTAACTCATGCGGTCAGGCGTGATCCCCAAACCCAGCAGCTTGTCCAGTTCATAGCGCGATGCGATATCAAAATTGGAGCCCAGTTCGGCCAGACAGCTGATAACAGCCGCATCCGGATTCGCTTTGACTGCGTAGTAAACAGAAGCGTAGGGGAAAACTTCCTCCAGCTCCTTGTACTTGCCGCGGATAACCTCCCGGTCGACGACCAGGCATGGTGTGGGTTTGTCAGCGGCAAACTCGCGAATGCGCTGCCAGATTTCTTCTGAAAGGACCAACTGCTCCATCGTATAACACCCCGCATTGGGCTGAAGTGAAAAGGGCGCGAATCGTACAGCAGATTTATCAATTCGCAAAGGGGAACTTTATCTGTAATGACCTTGTCATCAAATAACGAGAAACTTGCCATAAGACAACACGGACAATAGTAAAGAAGAGAGAAAGGTCAAACAATGAAAACACAGCAAAAGGATATCAACGTCAAGGCACTTTGCAGCCGAAAACTGCTCGATCTACTGAAGAACAGCGAGTGGGAAACCACCCTGCAGCGCACCGCCATTGAAATGGAGCTTCTCAAGCGCAAGCACTACCTCGACCAGATGGCCCTGCTAAGCGACAAAAAGCGCTGTATTGCCCCCTCTACAGCGACAAGACATTAACCAGCACGACATAGGGCAACAATGCCAGCAGCAACCACGGCATCGCTCGCGACCAGAACGCTGCCTGCGCCACACAATCCTCATAAACTGCGCGCGTCAGGGCCAATTGAGCATCCTGAGCGGTAGCACCGGGCGCCAGCGGCGGTACAGAAACCCCATCCAGAATCCTGCTTGCCTGCAGCGCTGAGGAAAGCTTCTCACCGGCCTGCACCACCCGATGAACCTCAGCAAAACGCCTTTGCATCGGCGTTACCGGCATTCGCTTTGCGGACTGCTTTAAGGCCTGTTGCAGGGTAAAACCGGCCGCAATACATAGATTCAAGTGGCTCAGGAAATGAAAAGTCTGGTAGCGCGACAGCAACGAGCCAATGCCGGGCAGTTTAAAACACAGGTTGCGCAGGCTCTGGGAGACCCAGCCCGAACGATAGGCAGTCAGCGCCAGCGGCACCGCGCAGAGCAAAAAGACGCCAGGCAGCAAAGCCAGCAGGAATTTACCGAGGGCATCATAGAGCGTGAGCTTCCCCAACCCAAAACCAAGCAATGGCAGTCCTGCTATAACCGCCAGTAAGATCAGCAAAGGCAGCCACAACTGCTGCCGCAGCTCCGCGAGAAAGGCGTCGAGCAGACGATAGTGTGCTGCGATGCGGTCATAGACCGCCGATAGCCCGCCAGTTGCCATGCCCAACTGCATAAACTGCAGTTCCCAGTCGAAAAACTGCCCACCCTTCTTAAGTTCGTCGACGACCACTTCCTGACCCGAGGCGAACTGTTCCGCCAGGTCTTCAAGGTCCGCTCGCTCGGCAACCTGCTGGCCACGGCGCATCAACGCAAAGACCTGATCCCAGTCACTGTCACCGCT
>JBFKDP010000237.1:0-6389 GCA_041619575.1 Litorivivens sp. | reverse complement strand
GTAAAGTCATCGAGACCGGCGCGCGGTGGGTCTACAAATACGGTTTTAAGGTTAAATTGCTGCAAATCCAGGTGCGCCAGTCGTCGAAAGGGCCTCACACCTTTCAGGGCTGCTGAGGCTTCCTCGGCAGAGAGTCTGACGACATCAATGTTGTCGACCCCGTTAAGTTTGCAGTTTTCTTCCGCCGCACGGACTGACGTTTTGGAAATCTCGGTGGCAAACACCCGAGAAAAATAGCGTGACAGCGGGATAGTGAAATTGCCACAACCGCAATAGAGTTCAAGCAGGTCCGTGTCGCTCTCGGGCACTTGAGAGCAGGCCCAGCTGATCATGGACTCGTTCACTTTTGCATTGGGTTGGGTGAAGCTATTTTCGTAGTGTAGGAACTGAAAATCGCGTCCATCGGCGTGAAGTCTTTCGGTAATAAAATCGCGTTGAAGTATGACTTTCTGCTTACGACTGCGACCGATAATGTTGGCAGACAGTTTGCGTGACAAGTCCTCGGCCTGGACGCGCCACTCATCACCCAGAGGGCGATGATAGATGAGCGTGATCAGTAGTTCGCCGCTCAGACCGCTGAGGAAGTCCACTTGGAACAGTCGGCTTTTAAGCTCATCAGAAGCCGCAATATATTTGCGCAAAGGTTGCATAACATTGGCAATGGCTTCGCAGGCGATGTCAAAGCGTTCTATGACATGGGCCTCCTTGGGGGAATCTTTGCGGAACATCACATAATACGGTTCGTTGTCGATATGACGGATGCGAAATTCTGCCCGCATACGATAGTGTGCGGGTTCGGAAGCGAATACTTTCGCCTCCAGTGGCGTAAAGCGGGAGAACGCTGAGCGCAGCGACTCTACTTTTTTCTGGAGCAGGCTGGCGTAGTGTTGCGGCTGGAATTGACTCAGGGGCATAAGGTGCCTTTGTGAATGTTTAAGTGGGCGAGGTGTTGAAGGCGAGCAGAATAGTCAATGGTGGCGCTTCTGCCACAATTGGGCCGCGCGTTGATGGGCCTCATCGGCTGTGTCGGCCTCGCCTAGCAGGCGCAGCGTAATCGCGATCGTGCCCGTAATGGCAAGCTCACCGTAGGGGTCATCCCGTTCACCGCGCCATACGGCGATCAAGTCTTGCGTCGGCAGCGACTCCAGTTTTTCCTGTCTGCCTGACACTAGGCGCGGCCACTCTTCTATGCTGCTGATGCCATTTTGAATCAGATGCAGTATCAAGTCGGCTTCTGGGCGCCGTTCGGCTTCACCCGCCTCACCTTTGAAAACCGCGGCATTGGCCTGTCCGAGTTGTTGCGCGGCAGTCTGATGGCTATCGGCGTAGGCCGGGTGGAAAATACTTTGCAAGGAGTAGGGCGCAGCACAGGGATTGATCAGCCGCGTCAGCGTATTCACGGGTGAGCGCAGCCCGAACAGGGTCTTGAGATCGATAATATCCTGCAGCGGCGCGCAAAACGCTCGCAACGGCACAAAGGCAAAATTGTGTTCTGCCAGAGCAGCCTCAGCGTCTGGCCAGTTGCTGCATGCGTGATAGCCCAGTGCGTCTAGAGCTTGCTCGGAATAAACCCGGCCCTCGGTATGACCAGCCGCCCCGTGCATAAGCACCCGGTAGCCAGCCTTGGCGAGTGTGAGCGCTGCCAGCAGGTACCAGGGTTGTTGGCGGCGTTTACCGGCATAGCTGGCCCAGTCCAAGTCAACTGACACAGCGGGTGCCTGAATATACTCGCGTACAGCACTGACAAATCCCGCCAGCTCCTCCGGGCTTTCCTCCTTCACGCGCAGAAGCATGAGAAAGGCGCCGAGCTGGACATCTTCTACCTCGCCGCGAAGGATGCAGCCCATTGCCTCGCGGGCTTCTGCGAATTCTAGCGAGCGAGAGCCTGTCTTTCCCTTGCCGAGAATTCGGACAAATTGCGCAAAATGGTGTTCGGGCATAAGGACTACAGCTCTGATTTAAAGGCAGTTTTCCGGGCGTGGCAGGCCGGCAATCTTGCTCAGTAACTTGGCGGGGCTGCCGGGAAACAGACTGAGAAAATAAAGACTGCTCGCCTTCTCGGCTCCCAAATGAAGTTTGGCGTATTTTATCAGAGGTCGCATGGCGGGCGAGAGTTGAAATTCTTCATAAAACCGCCGAATGAGCACAATAAGCTCCCAGTGCTCCGGCGTTAACTCAATATTCTCCCGGGCCGCCAGCTGCTCGGCGAGGGCTTCGTTCCAGTCGTGCAGGTACTTAATGTAGCCTTCAGAGTCGGTTTCTACCTTGCCAATGTCGGTGTGCATGTCGGCCTAAAACCAGCTTTGGCTGTGACGATGCTCGCTGCACAAGGCCACCAGCTCAGTGTAGTCGATGCGCGTAATTTCTGGTTGCATGCTGTCTGCGATACCGCGCTCTGCAAGATCTTCAGACATGACTACGACCTTTTGGCATGGCCAGTCTCGATGCTGCGTGGCGGCGTATACGCCGTCCTGCATCAGCACTATCGCATCGTCAGGGCCGCAAACGCGCAGGCAGGATGCAAGTGCGTCGCTGTTGAAAGGGGATTTCTGCAGCAGGTGTAATGTCGATTTCTGCGTTGTCATCAGATTGTCAGTACCCGGTCAAAGCGATTCGTGAAGTCTGCGATTTTTGCGCTGGCGATCAACTTTGCCGGCTGCGCCAATGTTTCTGCGCGTATTTGGCGGCAGTCCAGCGATTCCCGTTCAACCCACAAATCCTGAATGTCGTAGAGGGGCAAAGCCCCCAGGGGTGCGGCCAGGTGCTTAATGGCTGCGCCGGGTGCGACTTGCTGGTCGCGGGTAAGCTGGTAGACGCCGTCATCCATAAACAGCACGCTGACCTGAATATCAAAGGCGGCTGCAGACAGCGCGATATCGAGCGCCTCGCCCGCGTAGCTGCTGCCGTAAGGTGAATGGCGACTGATGAGTAGAAAAGTCTTCATGTTAGGCATTTTTCTCAGGCGCCGAAGGTTACGATGCGGTCGGATAGCATCATCGCCTCAACCCATTGGCCGAGACCGGATAGCTCAAAGTCCGCGTGCGTGTTGGCGGCTGCAAGGGAGTAGCGCTCGGCTTCGCGCTGGTCCACCACGCCGCGGCGCAGCGCGCTGGAGATGCAAAGCACCATATCAATATTGTGACGGGCGCCGAACTCCTGCCATGCCCGAGGGATATTGGTCTGATCCTGAGGGGCAACGGTCAGCGCGTTTCCGGTGGCAACTGCATCGTGAAAGAAAAAAACGCGGAACAGTTCGTGGCCGGAAGCAAGGCTGGCCTGCGCAAATTTTAGTGCGCTGGCAACGGCCGGACTGGATTGGGGTGAGCCCAGAACGAGCAGAGAAAATTTCATTGGACGATCAAAAAGCCCCGGCGGTGCGGGGCTTCAATTCAGAGGTGGTCATTAGCGACTACCAATCAGTCGTCGCCGGACAGAGCCATCAGAATGTGCAGCAGACTGATGAAGATATTGTAGATCGACGCGTACAGCGTAATGGTGGCAATAATATAATTGCGTTCACCGCCATTAATGATCTGGCCAGTCTGGAACAGAATGATGGCACTGGAAAACAGCATAAATGCGCCAGAGAGCACGAGATGCAGAGTCGGCATTTCGAAAACGAGTACCGCGACTACTCCCAGCAGCAGAACGATGGCGCCAGCAGTGATAAAGCCTGAAAGGAAGGAAAAGTCCTTCTTGGTCGTGACTGCGTAAGCAGACAGCCCCAGAAAGATAAATGCCGTCCCGCCCAAGGCCTGCATCACAATCTCAGATCCCATACTGCTTTGCATCAGGGCATTCAGTAGCGGCCCTATGGCGTAGCCCACGAAACCGGTGAAGCCGAATACAGCCAGAAGGCCCCAGGCACTGTTTGCAAGCATCTGGGTGAGAAACGACAGGCCGATAAATCCGCCCAAAAAGAGCCAGGGGTTTAGCGGCGCAGCACCGCGTGCCAGATAGGCGGTAATGGCACTGAAGGCGAGGGACATTGCCAGCAGCAAATAGGTATTCTTGAGCACCTTGTTGGTGCCGACCACTTCAATACCGGCCGGTGAATGAGCAATAGTTCGGTCTTGCATTGCAATCTCCGCAAATAGGCTTTCGATAACTCAAATCATACTGGTCAGGCCCTTGAATTCAAAGGCTTGTCAGGTGATATCGCAACTATATTAACAGTTTGCGTACGGGAGGGAAGGGCTTGTGGAACAGATTTGCTGGCGGCGTCGCGCTTGTGGCCCGGTAGCGGCAATGGCCCCCGCCAGCGCGGGATGCTGACGCCTATGGACAAGCTGTGACGCGCTGCGACCTGTCGTTCTTACCCCTGTCAGCTTAGAGTGAACTAAAAAGCTGATAGTAGTTCGGGTGCCCCCTATGAATCGACAAATCCGCGTTTGTGCTGAGGCTCTGCCAAAGCCAGGCCTGTCGCCAGGCTCTGGCTTCCGCTATGGCCATCACCTTATTGCGAAAGCTATATTCGCTTGAAAACCATCCCCCTTAAGGCAAGTAAGGGCCTGCAGGCGGCGAGATTTCGTATGAGTGACAGTCTGGTCACGATAGCGGTTGAACGTGTTCGCCAGCAGTATCTCGACGCGCTGTCAGAGGCAATGGGCGCGCGGGATGCCTCGTGGGTGCAGGTATCGCTCAACTTGGACTACCGGTCAGCGTATTGCGCAGATTGCGATACATCCGCCGACATATCGGTGACCAGCATAGGAAGAACCTCATTGACGCTGAGCTACCGCTTGTATCAAGGGGAGTTGCTCTGCGTAACGGGAAGCTGCGTGCTGGTAAACATTGACCATGGCTGTGGCAGACCCTTGCCCTTCACTGCGTTGCAGCGACAGGCTCTCGGGCGTGAGGCATTGAATTTTTATCGAATTCCGCGCTAGCGACCGGCGCCGGAGTCAGTAGGACGCCTGCACGTAATTGAGCGCCGCCTGATGCCTTGCGGCCTCCGGCGAAACGCCATGGAATTGCCGATAGGCGCGGTTAAAATTATTGGTGTGGGTGTAGCCTAATTGGTAGGCAATTTCCTTTAGCGCCATATTGGAATTGTACAAATACTGTCTGGCGAGGCCCATGCGCACCTCCAGGCAGACCTTCCGAAAATTGCTGCCTTCCGCTTGCAGGTGACGCCTCAGGCTGCGACTGCTCAGTTTCAGCAATTTGGCAGTGGCCTCGAGTGAAAATTGGCAGCTTTGAGGCTGCTCTACCAGTGCTCGTTTTAGCCGGGCAACCATTCCGCTGCCGTGGTATCCCTCTCCCAAAGCCTCCTTGACCTGCGAAGCGCAGCTAGCCAGTAATTCTGGATTGGCTGCCGGTATTGGCGCAAAAATCCACTCTTTGGGTAGGGCAATGGCGGTGTGGACTTCGCCAAAAGATACCGGGCATCCAAAGAGTTCCTCGTAGCGGCCACGGTAAGCGGGTGAGGGGTAACTGAGGGTGACATAACTTGGGCGAGACTTTGCACCTTGGGGCAATATCGTCTGCAGACATCGCCAGATCGCAATGGTGCTCAATTCCAGTAGCGCCTCCCGGAAAAGGACTACGTCGCGACTGGTGTCATAGATCAGCAAATAATGGCTGGAGGTCGCTATCATTTTGGAGCGCAGAACGTAGCTGGAGTGATTCAGGGCGTGGCCGGTGATCCAGGCAGCCTGTATCACTGTGGGTGCTGTAAGTACCGCGTAGCCAAGCAGTCCGGTATCTGTCAGCTGCGCACGATCACCTACTTGCAGTGCGATATCGGGGATTGCCTGCGCACGCAAATGCATGACTGCTTTGAGGAAGAGCAGCATGCTGTCGTTGCGCCCCGGGCTGGTCCAGTCGGACCGCAGACCAAGTTCCGCGGTGATGGCGTTTTGATCGACCGATGGGTAGCGATGAGTCAGTACCTCCTGCAGCGCCGCAAGTCGGCGCTTGCCGATATGTTCAGACTCCATCAGTAGCATGGCGGGGTTCCTTGATAAGGCTTAGTGTGCTGGCCAAAAATGATAGTATCGAGTGGCCTGAAATGATAGCAGTCTGAGTTCAAGTCAGTGAGACTCCTGATATTCTTCGGTGCCATAAACGTGAATTCCCTCTGGCTCAGGCCGGGGCGATTTGAACCCGCTATTTAACGATAACAGTAGAAGCGAGGAATACGTTGTGAGAACGCCCACGGTCTGTCGGGATTATTTGGACAACCTGCTTGAGTACCTCTTCAAGCGCGGGGTGGAGCCGAAGCACCTAAGCAGTGTAATGCGGCTGAATCCACAGGATCATGTTACTGAGCAGGGCCGCTTCCCCTTGCGCTTGTTTGAAATGCTGCTTGATGCAGGCTCCAGCCTGCTGAATGACTGCCATCTGGGTGCGCACGCAGGCGCCCACTGTTCTAATCAGCCTTGGGG
>JBFKDP010000236.1:0-6392 GCA_041619575.1 Litorivivens sp. | reverse complement strand
TTAGAACCCGAAGGTCGTAAATTCCCTTCGGCTTTTTTGGATTCGGGAGCCCATCGATATAACAAGCGGCCCAACCCTGCATCAAAACTGTGCAGCCGTTTTAAAGCCTGGCACCGGGCTAAAAACTGTCTCATTGGGCTTGGTGTCTCCCAATTGAGGTTGCGCATTATAGGGAGTGGTTCGGGGCTTTGCAACCGTCGTGGCAAATAGTTTCTGCCATATCGGGTCCTTAGGTGCGACTGAGTGCCTTTTCCCGTGCGTTCCAGGATTCCTTAATCTCCAGAATGGAATCAAAGTGGGTTTTGAAGAGGTCTACCATAGACGGGTCAAAGTGGGTGCCGGCTTGCTCGAGAACGAATTCGATACCTTTTTGCGTTGACCAGGCTTCTTTGTAGGGGCGGCGCATGGTGAGTGCGTCGAAGACGTCGGCGATAGCGACAATGCGGGCAGACTCGGGAATTTCCTTACCTTTCAGGCCTTGGGGGTAGCCGGTTCCATCCCAGCGTTCGTGGTGGCAAAGGGCAACTTCAGCGGCTAGTTCAAACAGGGGGGTGCCGCTCATGGAGAGGATGTCGCGGCCGATTTCCGCATGACTTTTCATTATCTCCATTTCTTCTGTGCTGAGTTTGCGCTCGGCTTTAAGTATTTCGTCCGGAATGCCTATTTTGCCGGTGTCGTGCATAGGGGCGGCAAGTTCCAGCAAGGCGGCGTCCTCGACCGACCAGCCTGCCCGGCGGGCGAGCTCTGCGGCATAGGCGGCCATGCGCCAGATATGAACGCCGGTATCAGTGTCGTTGTAGTGGCCGGCCTGTCCCAGCATAAAGATCGCGCTACGCTGGCTTTCTGCGAGTTCTCTGGTGCGGGCAATGACCGCCTCACGCGTTGCGCGTTGCTGGTTGGCGAGTGTCAGGTGGGTTTTGACCCGCGCTACGACAATGGCGGGGTTGACGGGTTTGGTGAGGTAGTCAACGGCACCCAAGGCCAGGCCTTTCTCTTCCTGCTCCGTTTCGGCCAGAGCGGTAACAAATATCACCGGTATGTCACAGGTATCCGGGTTCGCCTTCAGGCGCTGGCATACTTCATAACCATCAAGGCCAGGCATCATGACGTCCAGCAGTATCAGGTCGGGCTGGTGGGATCCGGCAATTTGCAAGGCCAGCTCACCATTTATAGCGGCTTTGATGTTGTAGGTGGGTACAAGGATGGACTTCAGCACATCGATGTTCTGGGGTGTGTCGTCAACCACGAGAATGGTCTGCTTTTTCAAGTCATCCGGAGCGCTCACAGTTGGACCTCCTGATGAAATTTGCTCAGTTGTTTGGTGGCGGCGCTGAAATCATAACGCTGAACCGCTTCAATAGCGGCGTCGACCACGGGGCTCAATTGATGCGAATGCAACGAGCGACGTAGCTCAAGTAGACGATCTTCTGATTCTGCATTGAAATCTTCAAGCATGGACATGATTTCGGTAATTTTGGGCATCAGTTCTTCAATGTCGACAGTTATAGCCGGCTCGGGTGGGGCTTCGTTGTCGCCCTTGAGAAAGTACTGGACTTCTATCAGGGTATTGTTGAGGTCGCGCTGGAGTACAGGCAGCCTCAGTGTGGCGTCCTCCATGCCATTGTGGTTGAGGAGCCCAATGATTTCGCTGATAGTTTGCCTGATTGAATTTGCGCCGATGGCCGCCGAAATGTTCAGTAACTCCATCGCAGCAGAATGCGCTTTGTCAACGTTGTCGTTCTGCAACGAACCTATAAAAGAATCGATTATGCGCGGCGCAGTGTTGAGGTAGGTGCTGAGCATGTTCCGATACAGTGAGGCGTTGTCATCTGCGGAAGATAACCCCTGTGCCAAGTCAATAAAGTGATACTGCACTATCTCTTGGGCGATGAATGCAGCAGAGCTGTCGCGGTAGAGAGTCCAACGCAGAATGGTTTGAACCAGCACGTCTACATCCACAGGCTTTGCGACATGGTCGTTCATGCCGCAGGCAAAGGCCTCTTGCTTGTCGTGCTGCATCGCATTGGCCGAGAAGGCGAGTATCGGAAAATCGTCGAATTGGGATTGGGATCTGATTTTTTTTGCGGTACCGAAGCCGTCGAGTCTTGGCATTTGCAGGTCGAGGAGCAGACAATCAAAGTCAGTGTCGGCGGCGAGCTTTTCCAGCGTTTCAATACCGTCATTGCATATTGTGATGCGGGCGCCCAGTTTTTCCAGTATCTCACGCAAAATAAACTGGTTGACCGTATTATCTTCTGCGGCCAGGATATTTAAACCCGTAAGCAGTTTGCGCTCGTCGGCTTCCTGCATTGTCGAAGCCTGTTTGGGGCGCTCTGAGGAAATCTCCAGAACGGTCGATACGGTTCGCGCCATAACGGGCTTGTTGAGCACTTTTCTCACGACGATACCGCGAGAGCGCAACTCTGCTTTCAGGTCATCGGTGTCGTAGGCTGACATCATCAAACATTTTTCTGCGGGTATGCCGTACTGAGTCTGCAACTGTTCTAAGCAGCTCACGCCATCGAGGTCCGGCATTTGCCAGTCGACAATATAGTGGTCGTAGTCCTGCGCAGACTCTAGCAGTGGCCTGGCTTCTTCAAGGCTGCTTGCCAGATTTGCGGTGACGCCCAGGCCCTCTAGCGTGTTTTGCATGATTTCCCGCGCCGCAAAACTGTCGTCTATAACCAACACGCGCATCTGTGTAGAGTTGCGTGTCTTAGATTTTTGCGGCGTGTCGGCGATTTTAAAGGGCAGGGTAAAGCTGAAGGTGCTCCCTTTGCCTAATTCGCTGCTGACAGAAAGGTCGCCGCCCATTAGTTCAACCAGGTTCAGCGCAATGGTCAGCCCCAGCCCGGTACCACCGTGGGTGCGGGTTATGGATGCATCTGCTTGTGAAAAGGATTGAAACAGATTGATCTGTGCTTCTTCGGAAATGCCTATGCCGGTGTCTTCGACGGAGAAGCAAATTTTGACGTCACTGTCATTCAGTTCCAGTAAGCGCACGCGGGTGATGACTTCGCCCTCATCAGTAAATTTGATGGCATTACTGATCAGGTTGGTCAGCACCTGCGAGAGGCGCATGGCATCACCGACCAGTGTTTTGGGAATACTGTCATCGTAGTCGACAAGGTATTCAAGATTCTTCCGGCTGGCGTGAATCGACAAGACTTCAATCATATCGATCAGTGAGTCTTCGATTGAAAACGGAATGTGCTCAATATCGAGTTTGCCCGCTTCAACCTTGGAAAAATCTAGAATGTCATTGATGATACCGAGCAAGGACGACGCGGAGGCGCTGAGCTTGTTGACATAATCGTCCTGTTTTTCAGTGAGGGAAGATTGTTTAAGTAGATGGGCCATGCCAATGATGGAATTCATGGGCGTTCGAATCTCGTGACTCATATTGGCGAGAAATTCGGATTTGGCCTTGTTGGCGCTGTTGGCGCGTTCCATCGCCTCCTTCAGCTCCAGGGTGCGCTGCTCAACAGTTTCTTCCAAGGTCTCCGCCAGTGCCTTGAGCGACTGATTCGATTCGTAAAGCTCGAGACTTTTTTCTTCAAGTAAACGTTCGGCTTGTTGCCGGGCATTTTTTTCCCGGCCCAGCCGCCGTTCAAGCTGTTCCGGTGTTAGCGACATCAGGCGGCTTTCTCCAAATGAAAGGCTGCATAAGAACCATCGCCTTCACCCAGGTCTTCACGCGTCAGCGTAATATCTTCACCAAAATGTGCGATTGAGCCGCGAATCAGGCCCTCAGCCAAATCGGCAAAGGGGCGCTTCGACTGGTAGGTCATCACCATGGCGCCGCTGTCCTGTCGTTCGGTTTTAAACGTCGGGAGTTCGGCGTCACTGTAGAGTTTTCTCACCTCCACGTGCACGTGATTTTCTATGGTGTCGAGAAAGTCGTAGGTGTTGTTAATCCCTTCGAAAAAATCCGGGTAGAGGGCGCAGAAGCGGCCCAGCAGGTATTCGCCGAAAACGCCCAGCAGCGCAGAAACCGGGGTGTTGGTTTTTTCGGCCAGCTTGACCACCATGGCAACCATTTCAGCGTGATCATAAGTCGCCACGGAGGTGTAGGCGCCACCCGAGGGTAAGTTGGCCTCTTCAATTATGGCTTCAGCGATGTCCGGTGAAAACTTGTCGTCCACCATTTCCAAAAATTCGGTAAATACGATGCCTTTCATACCTTTACCCCGCTATCGGTCGATGGCTAGTACACATTTATGGTTTTCTAGGTGCTAAGTATTGAATAAATTTGTGCCGCACTTTATTCGTGTTAGTACCTAAGTATATGTTGCTATGCGCTTTATGTGCATTTTTGCTGTACGAAATTTCATTGAATAACAGTAGGTGTTACGTTAATTTGACCTGATACCAATAATCAAAACATACGGTTCGGAGAATACTATGTCAGACGGCAACTCCCCCCTGAGCACGCAAAGCCGCACAGCGCTGCGGGAACTGATTGATTTACTTGAAGAAGTTGATGCTCGCTGGGCGGGGCCTGAATGGAATCTGCACAGCGAGGCTGACGTGGCCGCGGCGCACCGCTCGTTGATGCACGTGCTTGAGGGCGGTCTGGCCGGTATGTTCGAGTACGATGCTGCCTATCCCCAGTTTCGCCGTATCGTCACGCCGTGGCGCAAATATACGGGAGACAATGGCGATGCTATCTACTTTGATGCGCCAGTACGTGCTGACTATGAGTACCGGGTGCGCGGCACTATGAATGGTGCAGTGTACGTCTCCATCACGCTTGAGGAGGGCACTGAAAATGGCGCGATGGCCAGCAAAACAGCAGGTGTGATCAATGATACCCAGTTTGATGTGGACGACAAGGGCTGGTTTGAACTCCGCCTGGGCGGTGAGCCCGCTGAACGCAACTGGCTGGCCTTAACGGCCGATACCTCGCGCATTACTACCCGGCACTATTTTGAGGAAAAAGTCTGCGCCGCCGCTGACCCCGCCAAAGAACCGATCATGTACATAGAGGCGATCAACCCCGGCTGCGCACCCGCCATTCCAAGTGATGCCAGTGTGGCAGAAGGAATTCGGCGCGTTTCGGGTTTTGTCCGCAGTCGTACGCTGGATATGCCACCCATGGCCAATGCACAACAACCCCCGTTTGTTTCGATTGTGCCCAACGGTTTTCCGCCACCGGTGGTGCCGGGAGACTTCGGCCTGTCGGCCTATGATGCCCACTATTCGATGGCTCCGTACTACTTGGAGCCGCATCAGGCCTTGGTCGTGACCGGCCGCTGGCCCAACTGTCGCTTCGGTAGCCTGAATCTCTGGACACGGCACCAACAGACCTATGACTACTGCAATCGCAATGCGTCGCTAAATCGCGCGCAAACCGTATTGGAGAGCGACGGCTCCTTTAGGATGGTGATTGCCCATCAGGATCCGGGTCTGCCCAATTGGATTGATACCGAAGGTCGGGCGCTTGGTTTGATGTTCTGGCGATTTTTCCTCGTTGAAGGTGAGGTCGAAACCCCGCAGGCCGAGGTTGTGGATTTCTCTACGCTGACAAGCTGAATGCTGGCGCGTAGGGATTCATCGTCCCTGCGCTTTCTTGTCAGCATTCACATTTCTTCCGTTTTAGATCCCGTGGAAATCGTGCGTGGGCGAGGTGCTGTGGCGCTTTCCTGCGTCATAGCTTTTCTCAATGAAAACGATCAAGAATACTCATTTTAAGGCTTTGGCTGCCCTTGTTATTGTGTGTTTCATTCAATGAATTCTCAACGCTAACAGAAGAGGAGATCGTTATGCGACATACAGCCCCCTCAATTGATATTGGTATTGATAAAGAGCAGCGTAAAGAGATTGCCAATGGACTCAGCCACTTGCTGGCCGACGAATACACACTCTACCTGAAAACTCACAATTACCACTGGAATGTAACGGGCCCGCTTTTTAATACGCTGCACGCTATGTTTGAAGAGCAGTATATGGAACTGGCGCCGGCGGTGGATGACATTGCCGAGAGAATTCGAACCTTGGGTGAGTATGCGCCCGGCTCATACAAAGCCTTTGCCGGACTCTCGTCAATTGACGAGGCGACGGGTAAAGAAGATGCTGAAGAAATGATTCGGCAGCTTGTGCTTGCCCGCGAAGCCGTTGTTCGCACGGCAAGAAAGCTGCTACCAGTTGCTGACAAAGTGGATGACGAGCCCACGCAGGATCTGCTCACCCAGCGAATGCAGGTGCATGAGAAGACGGCGTGGATGTTGCGCAGTTTGTTGCAATAGCATCGTCAATCAAGGCGCTGTACTTTAATGCCTCGCATTTTGCGAGGCATTGTTGAATTTCCGGCGTGTGCACCTCTTTACTCTGCAATGCCATACCTCCCTGTAAGCCGCAGATAGCGCGCATCTAACGATATATATTAGCTT
>JBFKDP010000235.1:0-6443 GCA_041619575.1 Litorivivens sp. | reverse complement strand
GTCAGCTCTTCGTATTGACGCCCTGACACATATTCAGAATTTTGCTTGTGCTCGATTAGATCCTTTTGCGCTTCGTCAAGTCGGCTCTTGTATACAGAAAGCGCTCGGCGGATGCCCTCTTCACGGCGGTCCATCTCGTCGGTTCGCAGCTCTTCAATCCGACTGTTAAAGGCGTCAACCAACGCAGTGGCGCGATCGCGTGCTTCTTCCGGCGAGCCGGCCTTGTTCGATACATGAATGATGGCAGTTTCATCTACCAGCTTGACCACCGGTTTGCCGTAATCTTTCGGCTCAACGTCTACCAGACCGGCAGCGCGACGCAGCACAAGGTCGGAGACTAGAATCTCCTTGTAATTGACCCTGGGATTAATACCGCGCGTGCCAAAGGGAGAGGTACTGCTGGTACTGGCTTCACCGATATTCTGCAGATTGATTTTGCTGGACACACCCTTGCCCGGCAGAAAAAACGAGAACTTACTGCTGTAGGTAGGCGCAGACAGAATGTACAGGGTCACCATCGCCCAGATCACCATAAAGCCCGCCAGGCCGACAAAGATGTAGCGGGCCCAGCGCGGTTTGTCGATCTCCCTGCTCGGTACCGTCAGGGCACGATCATCGGGTATGGGAGTGTAATGGCTCATTATCCTAGTATCCGATTATCGCAGTAGTTTGAAGGGTGCCACGATATCCAGCACGGTTTTTGCGATATCGCGAATATTGGTTACCGTTGAATCATAGCAGGCAACAGAGTCGTTGGGTTGCAAATATGGGTTGAAACTGTCCCGATCAGGGTTGCGCATCAATTCTTCGATGCTGCGCTCAACAACTTCAGACTGACCTGTCAGCGGGTTTTCGCTCACAAGCACCGCAAAACGTGAAGCGTTAGTCATTTGGGTACCACCAGCGCAGTTGCCTGACACCACGGCCTGCAAGAGGCGGGTTCCGTAGGGCATGCTGCTGGCATAGTTGCCGACTGCGGCAGCCGCGTTGTCTTTACCTGAAGCCAGGTTTGAGATAAAAACCCGAATTCCTTTGGGGGTAATCTGCGAAGGCCTAACCAGCTCACGCTGAAAGCAGCCTGCTGTCGGGACAATAACCTGATCTCCAGCAATCAGTGGAACATCCTGTGTCGCTTGACCCGTAAAGATGCCACTGACATCTATTTCCTGCTGCCAGCCATCACGTACCAGCACGACTTTGTCGATGCGGGCGTCGGGACGTACACCAGCCGCGGCGCGCAGCGCTTCGCTCAGGTAACGTTTGGTCGGATAATCACCTGCAATCCGCGACTCACCCTCGTCTACCTGCTGTGGCAGGCGGTCATTAATCAGAACGCGCCCCGGGTTAAAGACAGCACCGGAAACCGTGACCATCACGGGCGCCCACTGCAAAGGACGCACGCTGATGCGGAGGTTGTGGGCCAGAAAGAAATTTTGGCGAACCAGCAGCAATTCCAGCCGCTCTTCAACCTCTTCGGTATCCAAGCCTGAAACCACAATCGGCGGCAGATAAGGCAGCTCCAGCGTTCCGTCGTGGTTAACCAAGTATTGACCGCTGAACTCCTCACCCTCATGGATCAGGATTTCCAGCTTGTCACCCGGCGAAAGTGGCAATAGGCGTCTATTCATACCAGTAGTGATGCGGCTGGCACCGGCGCTGCGCATGGAAGTCGGCAGCGGCTGATCAATCCAGAAGTTGCGCTGGGTTTTGTCAAACGCAGTCACGCCGGTGAGGCATTCAACGTTGCGCGCGAGGCTCTGATTGCGAGAGAGCAAATCGTCTGCCTCTACTGCGTCCTGGCGAACGTCCTTTTTGCTGCGTTTCGCCGGCACATAGAAGTCTGATCGAACACCCGCCTCAGGATTCTTGGCACCACTGTGAACTGCGCAGCCTTGCAACAGTACAAGCGCACTCAAAGCACCTGCACAGGCGAGTCGGAAGCTGGAAAACAAAGTGTTGTTGGCATTCATGACATATTTACTCAATAAGTTAGTTTTGTCTGTCTGCTCTTACTAATGCAGGACTGATGCCAATTACACATATTGATTGTTTGTCTTTATATTTCAAATAGATAGAGTTTTTTACGATAGCTGTTTTACGGCGTTTCGCATTATGCAAACATCACCAGATTTGCATAATGCAAATCAAAAGTGATTTAAACGGCGCCGACAGGCTTATTACGTCGCAAGCGCAGCAGAAACAGCGGGTTCCCGATAACATAACGTTTCCACATACGCGAGGGCTCTTGCAGCAAACGCCACACCCATTCCATGCCCAGTTCACGCAGCCAAATGGGAGAACGTGACACCTTTTCTGCGTAGAAGTCGAACAAGCCACCAACCGCCATAACCACGGGCACGTCCAGGCTATCGCGATGGGCGGCGACCCAGCGCTCCTGAATCGGCTGGCCCATGCCAACCAGCAGAACCGATGGCTTGGCTGCATTAATCTCGGCTATTACGTCATCGCAGCACTGCTGGTCAAAGAAACCGTTACGCGTACCAGCGATCCGCAAGCCGGCTACGCGTTTTTGCAGATTATGAGCTGCTGTCCGGGCTATCCCCTCTTCACCACCAAGCATATATATTGTTTGCCCGGACGCAGCTAACTCTTCACACAGCAGGGGTAGCATGTCAGTACCATTAACATTGCCCTTGCGGCGTATTCCTTGCTGACGGCAGGCAACTTCGATGCCCGAGCCGTCTGGCAGTAATGTGTCGACTTCATTCAATATCGCCCGAAACTCCGCATTTTCGTAGCTCAGGTTCAAAGTGTGAGCGTTGGCGAAGAAGAAGGTCTTGCGTGCGCCGTCGACGATAGTACTGCCGATGGAATCCAGCGCTTCACGCATCGACAGGTTGTCGATATCAACACCCAGGACATTGAATTTACTAACATTTTTCAAAATCTTAGCGCTGCTGTAGAGCGCACTGGCAATCACGCTCTTGACTACGATTTTCAAGCGCTGCTTAAAACCGTGATTATTGAGAAATTCCAGGTTGCACTCTGCTTCGCTTAAAAAGTCCAGGCCCGAGGCGCGGCGCAGCTCAAACAGGCTGTAAACACCCGGCAGGCAGGCAAAATGCATCTCGGCATAGTCCATTTCGTTCAGATCGGCGACTTCGTCAATAGCAATGAGGCGCGACCCAACCAGTGCGATATCACCGGCAAGTACTGAGCGCAGCAGTGGTGCCTTGCGCTCACTGCCGCCGCGATACGTTCGCACTTGGGTTTTAGAGTAGAGGTCCTTGTGAATCGTCAGCGAGGCAAACTGCTCACCCAAGCCCAATTTCTCCTTAAGAGCGCGAAGGAACAGCACTGGGCTGACACAAACCAGCATCAACACCGCCAGCACTTTGTCGGCAAAAGGAACAGTCTGTTTATCAAAGGTTGTCATCGCTACTCTCCAGATTTGTACCGGAGGTAGAGCGACAATCGTGCCAATGCTATAAAAAACTTATAGCCTATTGTTTTTATTGGCTATTTTAGCTTGCAGAAAAAACGTAAGCAGGCTCAGCAGCGCACGTGATTCGCAAATTGCAAATGGATTTGCAATGCGCTGCCGTACTACCACATCAGATCGTCAGGAATCTGATAGTCCGCATAAGGGTCGTCTTCATCAATAACGCTGTCCGACTTTTGATGGTGCAGAACCACGTAACTTTCATCGCGCTGGGCTATTTTCTCGGCAATCGTCGCCGGCACTAGTTCGTAGCCCTCACCCAAGCGAGCAATCGCAATCTGCCCGCGACTTAATTGCGCCTGCAGAGTGTCGGTCACATAGAGTTTCTTGATTTTCTTGCCGTCGGTAAATTGATAGGCTACTTCACCGCGTTTGCGATCAATACGGTTCAGCGTAATCAACTGGACAATCTGAGCTTGAATGGCCTTTTTATCGGCCTCGGCCTGACGCTTGCGATTAATCTCGCGATCTCGCTCAGCTTTTTCCTGCAGGGCTCGCGCTGCGGCTTCCTTGGTCTCGTCGACCCGCACCTGTCCCTTGGGCTGCTTGGCGGCCTTGCGCTTTTCCTTTTGGAGCTGCTTGGCCTTTTTCTGGTCCACAATACCAGCCTGCAGCAGTTGTTCCTGTAATGACGCCATGTGTACTCACCGGGGAATTGCAATCGAAGGTAAATCCAGGCCGCTAGTGTAAATCAAAGCGCCTCACAATGGGCAGCCCGAGACGACAGGCAGTGGCTAGAGGTGAAAGCCGCCAAAGTGAATCTGCTCGCCACACTGATCGCAGCATTCCAAGGCCTGCAAGGGTGTCCCGCAGGTGCGATGAACAAGAACCAGCGATGGACCGGTGTCATCACTCAGCCACCTGTCGCCCCATTGCAAAAGACTGACAATCACCGGGAAGAGGTCCAAACCCTGTTCGGTTAGCCGGTATTCGTCGCGCGAGTTGCGCCGGGCGCTGAAAATACCCAGGGCCAGCAGCCGGCTCAGGCGATCGCTGAGAATATTGGTGGCAATACCCAGAGCCTGCTGAAACCCCATAAAGGTCCTGACCCGATAGAAGGCCGCTGCAATTGTCAGCGCCGTCCAGCGGTCACCCAGTATTTCCAAGCTCCGTTCCATGATCGGATGCTCGGTATCCAGAGCCGCCGCGGCAATCCGTGAGCGCCGTGTGGCGCTGGCGCTCAACTCGGTATCCGGCTTACCGGGGCCATAGTGCCAGTCACAATTACGCGCATCGACCACGCCACCGCAGTGCCCACATTGAGGCAGGGGTGAAAATTGCTGATTACACGATTTGTGGACCAGGTGATGGGTCAAGCAGTCTTTGCTGTAGTGCCAACGCTTATCCCAGCGAATGATTGACAGTGCCACACCGTAGAGATCTTTACCCATTGGCGTTAAATGATATTCAAAGCGCCCGCCCTGGTAAGGCCTGCGCTCCAGTACCCCTTGGTATTCGAGGCGTTTCAGGCGGTTACTCACCAGACTTTTCGATAGGCCACTTTTGCTTTGCAGGTCGGCAAAGCGGTAGCTGCCGAGGAAGACCCAATACACCAGTAACAGCGCTGTGCGATCCCCCAGAATATTCAGCGCACGGCTAACGGACCGTGCATGCAGCAAGGGGTTGGCAATGGGGCTGTCAGTGGAGACCGGCTGACTGTTGGGCGAAGAAGCTGTCATGGCGCTAGTCTAACAGGTGTACTTGGCCGATACCCGCGCATCAAAAGGGCCTGCGACTCTGCACAATGCGAAAACGTTGCGCGACGAAACCCAGTTCCGTCAAAGATGCATTCCCGGCACGATTGAGCCCGGTGACATGAAAGTCACTGTAGGCCGCAGCAAAATTCAGCGGCATCGCCCCGGTCAGATTGCAGGTCAACTGCGCGCCGGCCTCGGCATAGGCCAGCTCCGCCTGCTCCAGAAAGGCCTCGTTCAGGGAATAGACAAAAGCCGTCAGACCCCCCGCCTCGCGCACATCATTGCAGGCCTGAGTGAGGGCATCGTTGGCTGAGTCGCAATCAATAACAAAGGAAATTGGGCCAAAGCGCTCACCCAGATATACATCGCGCTGGGATTTGTCGACCCCCAACATCAGTGGCGTCGAGGTACGCGCCTTGGCAAAATCTGGATGCGGATAGGAACCCGGCTGCAAAAGCACTTCACCCTTGCCAGAAAAGTGTTCAATGTCGCTGAGCGTTCGCGCTGATTGTATACAGGCCAGTATCATCGCAGCACGCCGCGGATCCCCAACCAGCTTTTCAACGGCGGCGGCCAGTCGCGTTTTCACCTCGTGCGACGGAATCAAGGTTGCGGTCTCGCCCCTGCCTTCGCGAACACCAGAGGCAGGCAGGTAAATATTCTGTGGACTCGTACACATTTGCGCCGAGAACATGCACAGCGTTGTGGCCAGGCTGCGCAGCACCGCATCGAGGTCATCGCAGGACTCCAGCACAACGGTATTCACCCCGGCCGTTTCGGTATAGCAAAGCGCCGGATACGCATTCGCTTCAACCCAGCTGCCGAACTCTGCGCTACCGGTAAAATCGACAATCGCAGTTTTCGGATGCGCTACCAGCACCTTGCCAATAGGCTGGGCGCGACTGTCCATTGCCAGCGTTACCAGATTCGGGTCGAAGCCCGATTCGGCCAGCACCTCTCTAAACACCCTGACCGAAAGGGCCATCGGCAATACCGACTCTGGGTGCGGTTTAACAATCACCGCATTACCGGTCGACAGACTTGCCATCATCGAAGGCCACGCATTCCAGGTCGGGAAACTGGCACAGCTAAAGCAGACCGCGACACCGCGAGGAACGGTGCGGTAGCGTTTGTGGAGTGCAATCTCGGCCTTGCCAAATTGGCGTTGCCAACTCGCTGTACGCGGCGTCCACTGCATCGCATCGTAGGCGTACACCAGCGCCTCTATGGCGCGATCCAATGCGTTTACCCCGCTACCGGTATAACTCATATTGGGGCTCTGG
>JBFKDP010000234.1:0-6461 GCA_041619575.1 Litorivivens sp. | reverse complement strand
TGACGCTGGCGCGCGCGGTGTCACCGTCTTGCCACATGTTCAGAGGGGGGGCCAGAGGATTGCTGCGGCCGCTGATCGGATTCAGTTCGTGGAATATTTCACCGTAGTTACCATGCCCCGCTTCGCTAAAGGCAAATCGGCCATAGAGGCGCTGGTTGCTGGCAAAGCGCTCTGCGGTCACTTCCAGCTGATGAGCGATGTCATGGAGTTCGTCAACAGGCGGCGTGCTGGTGCTGAGCACTTCGTTTAACTGCCTTATCGCATCGGCAACACGGCGCTTGGCCTCCCACAATTCGCTATTCGCGGGTGCTACATCTTCGGACAGGTAGGGATTGAACAACTCTTCTTTCATGCGAATTCCTTCATCAAATTGCGATGCTGCATCATTGCTCGAGTTGTAGGCATCCCTCCTAGACTCGGCAGCCGCCAGGCGCTCTCGCGCTTAGGCGTAGTGCCAGCGCTTGGCAGGTTCCATGCCCGCTTCGTATTCAATGCATTGTACGTCAAACCATAGCGGCAGTAGATGACGGACATAGAATGCATGCACAACCGTGCCCGACTCTTCCAAGTCTTCGTATTCCTTGATCTGAATGCGCGGGTCCTTGGCTTGCAAGGCCTTGGCCTTGGCCAGCAGATCGTCAACTTCCTGACGGCTGTCAAACAACAGCCCGAGGTGGTCTAGGCCGGGAGAGATCATGGGCTTGGGACTCTCTGCACAGAGAATAAATTGGCTGACTTCGCTGTCGAGCATCAGCAGTAGTGCTTTTTGACCGACAATGTCGATTTCCATGCCACTCCAGCCAAAGAGTTCTCGGTAAAAACTTTGAATGTCTTCCTTGAGTTTGGCATCCAGGCTACCCTCCGCAAAGGTAAGCTCCATATGGTTGATTCGCATGGGCATGGCTTTTTCCTTGTAGTTACTGAGTTGCCGCCTATCTTGGCACAGCCGCCGCTCGCTGCAGATTAACGGCGGTTAACCTGTGAGCTGGCCAATGAGAATCAGCGATTGCTTTTGCCCCGAGGCTGGGTTGAGCGGTTCGTGTCGCTCCAGAAGCTTTAATCCAGCCAGATAAAACAAGGATTCCCAGCTTTCGAGCGTGCGAAAATACCACGGAGCGGGATTGGAAAACGCTTTTGAAAAACCATCCCAGCTACTCTCGCGCCAGCCGTCCTGATAAGGGGCATCGCCACAAGCCGATTCCGGGTGCAGCGTCTGAACGATAAAGTGACCGCCGGCAGTTAGCACGGCGGGTAAAGCTGCAAAGACCGCTTCGGTTGAGCTTTTGCCGAGCAGGGCAAAATTGCTGACGGCGCAATCAAAGCGTTGTGCAAAGTTGTAGGTACCTATTTCTTCATAGCGGCACAGATAGTATTTGCCGGCGCCCTTTCTGGCGACGTTTACCAATTCAGCTATGGCATCGATGCCGACACTGTCAATACCCTTGTCGCTCAGGGCGCGGCAGAGCCAGCCTTCACCGCAGCCAATGTCAAGTACGGAGCGTGGCGCCATGCCCGTAACGGCATCGATAATCGCCTGATTGGTCAAGGTCTCACGACTGACAACTTGGCGCTCGCGAATCGCACGAGTCCAAGGTTTGGCATTTGTCAGCCAACTGTCGAGGATGCGGCTCTCGTAGGCAGGGCCGGCGTTATCCTTTTTCTCGCCCATAGTGAGTTACGGCCCTGAAACTCCGTTCAGCGTAAGTTGTTGAGGAAGCCGATCATGGCATTGTTGCTCTCTTGGGCCTGATCGATATTCACCCAGTGTTCTGCACTGTCCAGCGCAACAATTTCTGCCTGAGGTATCAGCTTCTTTGCATCTTTTGCGTGATAGTAAGGAAAGCTGCTGTCCTGGCGACCCCAGATAAACAGAGTGGGTAACTGAGTTTGCCCGAGCTTCTGCCAGCCCGCCTGGTAATCCAGTACCGGCGAGTGCCGCAGGGTTGAGACCGCTGAGCGAGCGACGCCTGGATATTGAAAATAGACCTTCCAGTAGGCCGAGGCCCAATGGGCTTCCCTGTCATCGAGCAGGTAGGTATTGATTTTGGATTCCAGCAGGAATTTGCCAGCGTAGAAGAACAGCATGTCAGCAACGTGTGGCAAGTCGACGAGCTGTGCTGTCGTGTCCTGAGGGTCGGGAAATCCAGCTGGGCCACTGAGAATCAAACTGCGAACCTGGTCGGGATTCTTCAGGGCATAGTCGGTGGCAATGACACAGCCGAATGAAGCGCCTACCAAGTGCACCGGACCTTGCAAATCCAGGTGCTTGCGTAAGGCATCAATCTGCTCGTGAAAAACCGGGAGTGTCAGGGGGCGTGCGGGCCGGTCGGAGAGTCCACGGCCGAATAGATCGTAGGCTACAACGTGGTAACCCGCATTAACCAGCGCGTCGATATTGGGCTGCCAGGTTTCAAGAAAACCATTGAAACTATGAATCATGATGACACTGGGGTTGCGGCGATCGCCCCAGCTTTCAAAGCGGGTGGTGCCACTGGTGGAATCGACTGTGTTAACAGAGAGTTGTTGGCGGCTTTCCGCAAGCGCTTGAGGGCTTTCGAGTTGGGCACCAAACAGGGGTAACACCAGCAATATCGCAAAGATCAGAGCGGCAATGATAATGCGCAATTTCACACCTCCTTTTATGAGGTGCCGAGTATACCGGTAAAATTACCATTGTGTTGAGAGGGGCGTGGATTTTCCGCTATGCACTGCAGCCAAGCACCACGCAGGCGGCGCGGTGCCTAATTGGGGGGTTGTTTAGCTGCTTAGGCTAGTAGCCGCACATTTCGGGCAAATAGGCCCGGGAGCGATTACTCAACCAAGGCTTGCCGGGTGTGGCACGCTGCCTTGCTGCGCTATGCAAGCGTGCGTCCAGCTCGTCGACAACCTCGGCCCAGTCGGCATCCTCTTCCAGTGCCTCCTGCAAAAAACTGGCCTGCGCGGATGACCAGAAGCTGGCCTGATAAAGCAGAGTTGAGCTAGGCAGTGGGCTGTGAGTGGCAATAAATTGCTCAATGTCCTTATCGCTGTCAGGTAAACCCAGTTGCTGGAACAAGGCATTCACGCTGTGTACTACTGGCTCCATACTAACCCCCGTTGGTTGGTTCTATCGTATCCGTTGTCTTAGCCTATCATCCTAACAGAGCTTCTTGGCGCTGCTTGTACAGAAGTAGAATAAGCAATATCGTGCTTATAATCTGTTGTGCTGTCTCCGTGTGGAGTTGACTCATGCCTGTGAATATCAACCTGCCCCGCATATTGCGCGTTGGTGGTGGTGTAAGAAATGAACTGCCGGAGGTCATACATAGCCTGGGCCTTAGCCGGTGCTTGCTGGTTGCCGATGAATTTTTGCTGCAGCAGGGCCAGGTAGCGGCCATTGAAAAAGCCCTTGCTGATGCTGGCGTATCGTTGACGATTTTTTCGGGTGTGGTGCCCGACCCGACCACGGATTCAATCAGTCAGGGTCTGCAAGTGCTGGCTGAGGGTGACTACGACGCTATTGCGGCCCTCGGCGGCGGCAGTGCGGTGGATACCGCCAAGCTGATGGCGGTGATGGCCGGGCGAGAGGGAGAGTTACGTGACTATAAAGTTCCCGCCACTCTCGACACAGGTCTGCCCGTGATTGCGCTACCCACAACAGCGGGGACGGGCTCTGAAGTGACGCGCGTTGCGGTGGTTACCGATTCGGAAACGCAGGAAAAAATGCTGTGTATGGGGTTGGGCTTGATGCCGGTCGCCGCATTGGTCGATTACGAACTAACGCTCAGTATGCCCTATCGACTGACAGCCGATACGGGCATAGACAGTCTTTGTCATGCGATGGAGGCTTACGTGAGTCGCAAGGCCAATGCCTTTACCGATGCTATAGCGCTGTCGGCAATGCGAACAATTGCGACAACCATCCGCACGGCCTGTGCCGAGCCTGATAATCAATCGGCGCGTGAAGCCATGATGTTGGCGGCAACGCAGGGTGGTATCGCGTTTTCAAATTCATCAGTTACCTTGATTCACGGCATGAGTCGGCCTATCGGAGCGCACTTTCATGTACCCCACGGTCTCAGTAATGCCATGTTATTGCCGGTTGTTACCGCTTGGTCAGTGGCGGGTGCCGAGAAGCGCTATGCCGACTGCGCGCGGGCCATGGAATTGGCGACGCAAGGGGACAGTGACGAACTTGCCTGTGAGCGCTTGGTGTCAGGTTTGAGCCGCTTGTGTGAAGACCTCAGCGTGCCGACGCCGCACGATTTTGGGGTTGAAAGAGAGCGCTGGTTGACCATGCTGCCGCTGATGGCTCAGCAAGCGTTGGCATCGGGTTCGCCGGCCAATAATCCGCGAGTGCCCAGCGAAGAGGATATTATCGATTTGTATGAGGCGGTTTGGGCAGCCTGAGACGGGCTGCCCGGAATGTTTGTTATCAGAAGCGCATGGACGCGCCAAGATTGAAGCCCTTTATCTCCACGCTGTCGTCGTCATACAGTGAAACATATTCACCGAACAGGTCAACGCCGTGGCGAGTTTTTGCAGACAGGCCGATACCGTAGGAAATATCGTCGTCATCTTCGTCGCCAAAGTTAGTGTCCACACTGGTTTCGGCAATACCGAGTAAGCCGTAAATTGTCAGCACTTCATTCAATGGCAGCGTGGGTTTTGCGTACACCGCAAAGTACTCTTCGATTTCGGCTCTCAAGCCATTATCGGAATCATCACCAAGGCCCAAACCCAGGCGAGCTTCAGCGGCGATATAAGGCGTAAAGGTATTACCGATGGCGAGATTTAGTGTCGGCGTATCAAAATCACGATTTGCAAATTCTGATTCAGTAAAGCCATAGGATGCATTCCCGTACAAATCTGCGCTCGCAGCGCCGCTCAATAACAGGCTACAAGTAGCTGCAACAACACGCTTTTTCATAATGCCTCCGTTTGTTTTGCCATAATTCTCGCGGCATGGTGCCTGAAACGCGTCTTGGTTTCATGGGTTTTAATTGTGAATATGCAGCAGGCTTTTTGAGGAACTTGGGATTGTGTGACGCGTGCTCAGGTAAAACTGTGCACGAGTTCGCAGATGCATAAGCGCAAAGGAAGTGGCCTGCACATAGCGGCACAGGCCAGTAATCACTGCCTAGAAGGACTTGCGGAATTCAACACCGTAAAAACGTGGATTACCCAACGCTTGTGCAAAAGTGCCAATAGAGTCGCCAGTGGCAACGGCGCCAATTTCATAGCGCTCGTCGGTCGCATTTTTTACATAGGCGGCAATACTCAGATCTTCGTCATTGTTGATCCAGCTGATGCGGGCATCGATCAGCGTGTAGGCATCGCTATAGACGCCCTCGGGGTTGCTGTCTTTCACATCCCAAGAGCCATTATCAAATCCCAGATAGATTTCGCTTTTATAGCTGAGGTCAACGCGGGGAATAACGAGACCGTAGCTAGTATCCAAGGTGTATTGAATGCCGAGGGATGCTGTTTGCTCAGGTGAAACCGGGAATTGCTCATCGCTGCGATCGATGGGGATAGACGTGCCACTGACTGCCAGAGCAGTGAGGTCCTGATCCATAAACTCAATGAACTTATAGTTGTTGTTGCTGTAACTCAGGGTCAGCATCAACTCCGGTCGCGGCAGCCAGCTCAGTTCCAACTCGCCGCCTTCGATCATAGACTCACCAGCGTTTTGCGAAGTAACCACCAGCGTGTTGGCGGAGTCGACATTAACCGTGATCAACTGCATGTTTTCAAAAATCATGGAGTACAGGGCGACGTTTAAACGCACCGAGCGGTCAAAGGCGTCGATCTTGAAGCCGATTTCCCGGTTCTCAAGGGTTTCTGGTTCGACCACAACCAGTCCGTCCTGACCGCTGGGTTCCAGAAAGCCAGATTTAAAGCCATTGCTCCACGTACCGTAAAAGAGCAATGAATCCAGAGAGCTGTCTTCCAGCCATTCACCTGGCACAAACCAGGATGCCGACGCCATTGGGGTAAATTCTCGAAAAGTCGTTTCCTTCGAGTCGAACTTTGGTGCACCTAGTGGCGAATTTATATTGCCGTCGCCGCCAATGGCGCCACGCAATATTTGGTTGGCCAACGCGATGGGGTCTTCAGCCCAAGCGCCTGCAAACGCGTGAATGGCTAGGCCTGGGTCGAGTGTGGTGAATCGAGGGTGCGCGCCCAGTATGGCACTGACAGCGGCGTTGTCGTTAACGCGTGTCGTAAGATTTGAAGAGCGCTTTTCTTCCGTGTAGCGGCCGCCGATAGTGACTTCGAGGTTTTCGGTGACATGCCAGGTTGCCTGGGTAAATATCGCACTGGTTTCGCCGTCGATCTGGAAATTCTGCAAGGTATCCAAGGGTAGCAGTGCTGCCACCAGTGGCAGTGGTGTACCCAGAATAATGGGTACCAAGCCGGGTTGTTGCCCTGCTGCTAGCTGTGCAAGGTTAACGGCGTCGGCACCGATTAAGGGAGAG
>JBFKDP010000233.1:0-6511 GCA_041619575.1 Litorivivens sp. | reverse complement strand
GTGAGCGGGTCGCGAAAAAACAGGCGGCAGAGCAGGATATTATTGCTCGGCAGTCATAGAGAATGTAGCGCTTAGCGTCGTTTGCAGGCGAGCGCCGGAAAAACAGGGAAAACAGGGCAGTGGCCAAGATTCAGTCAATTCGGGGAATGAACGACTTGCTGCCAGACGAGACACCAATCTGGCAGTATATTGAAGGTCAGCTCAGAGAGCTGCTGACGCGCTATGGTTATAGTGAGATTCGCTTTCCTATACTAGAGCAAACCGAACTCTTCAAACGTTCAATCGGTGAAGTCACCGATATCGTCGAAAAAGAAATGTACACCTTTGAAGATCGCAATGGCGACAGCCTGACCTTGCGCCCCGAAGGTACCGCCTCTTGCGTTCGCGCGTGTGAGCAGAACGGACTTCTATATAATCAGATTCAGCGCCTGTGGTATGCCGGGCCGATGTTCCGCCACGAGCGCCCGCAAAAAGGTCGCCTGCGGCAGTTCCATCAAATCGGTGTTGAGACTTTTGGAATGAATGGCCCGGATATCGATGCCGAGCTAATTCTCTTGAGTGCGCGCTTCTGGAAGCAGTTGGGCATCAGCTCGGGGCTCACATTGGAACTGAACACTCTCGGCAGCAGTGAAAGCAGGCTGCGCTACCGCGAAGCTTTGGTAGCCTATTTAAGCCCACTAAAGGCCGAACTGGATGAAGACAGTCGACGGCGGCTTGATAGCAATCCGTTGCGGATTCTCGACAGCAAAGTGGCTTCCACCCAGGCTTTGCTAGCAGATGCCCCAGTATTTGATGACTATCTGGATGAGCATTCGCGAGCACATTTTTGTGAGCTGCGTGCAATCCTCGACGCTGCCGGTATTGCCTATGTGGTCAACCCGAAACTTGTCCGTGGGCTGGATTACTACGGGCTAACGGTTTTTGAATGGACGACGGACTTGCTGGGCGCTCAGGGTACGGTATGTGCCGGTGGTCGTTACGACGGTTTGGTTGAGCAGCTCGGAGGCAAAGCGACGCCCGCCGTGGGTTTTGCCATGGGGCTGGAACGGTTATGCCTGCTTTTGGAAGCGACCGAGAACCTGCCGGAGAAAAAGCCGCTGGCTGATGTCTATGTCATTGCAGTGGGTGAGCAAGCGCAGCAACAGGCCCTAGTGCTGGCGGAATCAGTTCGCGATGAGACCACGCTGAGGGTGCTTTCCCACTGCGGTGGTGGCAGCTTCAAGAGTCAGTTTAAGAAGGCCGATAAGTCGGGTGCGCACGTCGCACTGATTATTGGAGAGGAAGAGGTCGAAAAAGGGCAAGTTCAGTTAAAATGGCTGCGCGACAAGCAAGCCGAGCAACAGAGTCTGCCACAAAATTCGCTGGTCCGGGAGTTGCTCGCCCAGCTAGATAATCAGTCAATAAACCGCTAATAAAGTAAAAGGAGCGAGTGTGGATTCCTATCGCACGGACGAAGAACAGATTGATGCCCTAAAAAGTTGGTGGCAGGAAAACGGCAAATCAACAGTACTGGGCATCCTCGCCGCCCTGGCCCTAGTTTTTGGTTGGCAGGGCTGGCAAAAACAGCAGGCAAATAAGGTGGCGGAGGCGTCGGCCCTCTACCAAAGCCTGCTGGAGGCCGACGCGGCGGCTGATCAGGGGGCTGCGCAACTGGCGACAGCAAAACACCTGGCCGATAACCTGAAAAGTGAATTTCCGGGTATGACCTATGCCGTCTTTGCGGCGATGTACAAGGCCAAATACGCGGCCCAGGATAACGACCTGTCTACAGCAGAGAGCGAACTGCAGTGGGTGATATCGCAGCAACCTGAAGCACCCTTGCTGCTGCAGGCTAAGGTTCGCCTCGCCCATGTTCTCTTGGCACAAAAACGTTATGAAGAGGCGCAGAGGGCACTGGAAGGCAGTGAGCTTGGCAGTTACGCTGCCCTGATCGCTGAAACCCGAGGTGATATTCTGTTTGCTCAGGGAAGCAATGAGCAGGCGCTGGCGGCATACCAGGAGGCGAAAGTGCAGCTGGCGATGCTGGAAAATGCGACGCCGAACCCGCTGCTCGAAATGAAGATTCGGGACCTGACACCTGCCACTTCTGGAGCTGATAGCGAATGAAGTCATTTTTGAAAGCGCTGGTACCCGCAGCGGCTGTTCTGCTTGCCGCTTGTGCTGGTACGCCCGAAGAGAACGATCCTGCGGAGCTGACGGATTTCGTTGTTGAACGCAAGCTAGAGCGTTTGTGGAGCCATCAGATTGGCAATGGTCAGGGTAAGGGGCTATATCAGCTGCGTCCGGCGATTGAAGGGGACACGCTGTATATCGCCTCGGCCGATGGCGTACTTCAGGCGCGCGACGCGCTCAACGGGAAATTGCGCTGGAAGCGTTCGCTGGACATCACCATTAGCGGCGGCGTGGGTGTCGACGAAGAGCGCTTGTACCTTGGTACGACTGAAGGTCTGGTCTTGGCACTGGATCAACAAGGGGAAGAGCTCTGGCGCGCACAGGTAAGCGGTGAAATTCTGGCGCCGCCGGTAAGTGATGACGATATCGTGGTGACGCAGACATACGACGGGCAGGTCGTGGCTTTTGATGTGCTGACCGGCGACAAGCGCTGGACCTATTCTGCCAGTGTGCCTCGCCTGACACTGCGTGGCACCTCCACGCCCATTCTTGAGGGTCAGTTTGTGTTTGCCGGCCTCGCAAATGGCCGCGTCGTAGCGTTGGATCAGAAAACCGGTGAATTGCGTTGGGAACAGCGGGTTTCAGTGGCAAAGGGCAGTACCGAGATTGAGCGCTTGTCGGATGTCGATGGCAGTCTGCTCTATGACTCTGGTGTGCTTTATGCCGCTGGCTATCAGGGCAAAGTGATCGCGGTAGAAATTCGCAGCGGTCGCCGCCTGTGGGAGCGTGATGTTTCCAGTCATACCGGGCCGGTGGAAGGTTACGGCAATATCTATCTGGCCGATGCTGATGGCAGTATCCACGCCTTTGAGAAAAATGGTCAGGGCGTTATCTGGACGCAAACCATTTTGGCGCGCCGCAAGTTGACCGAACCGGCAATTCTCGGTGGCAGTCTTGCCTTTGGCGACTTTGAGGGTTACCTACATTTTGTCTCGCAGGTTGATGGCCATCTGGTTTCTCGGGTGAGAGTTGATAGCAGTGGTCTGCGAGCTCCGATGCTGGTTGCTCAGGATCGGCTTTATGTCTTCAGTAATGCCGGCAAGTTAGTTGCCTACAGTTTTGACCGTGATGGTCAGCGCAGTCCGAAGCGAACCTTTGGGCCAAAGCGGTAAGCTCCGCTTTTTACAGGAAATGATGTGAGCATGATTCCGGTTGTCGCCCTAGTAGGGCGACCCAATGTGGGAAAATCCACACTCTTTAACCGGCTCACGCGTAGCCGGGATGCCCTTGTGGCCAACTTTCCCGGGCTGACCCGGGATCGCAAGTACGGCGAGGTTAATCACGGCGAAAACCGCTTTATCGTTATCGATACCGGCGGTATTACCGGTGATGAAGAAGGCATCGACAGCGCGATGGCGCAGCAGTCCAGAGCTGCGGTGGATGAGGCTGATGCCATCGTCTTTATGCTCGACTCCCGCGCGGGTCTTACCCCCTCGGATCAACTGCTGGCCAGTCAGTTTCGCAGTATTGGCAAGCCGGTTTTTTACGTTGCTAACAAGATTGACGGCGTCGATCCAGACGTCGCGATGGCCGATTTCTATCAACTGGGCGTCGAACATATCTACCCCATCACGGCAACTCATGGGCGTGGTGTTAAACATTTGCTGGATGCATTGGTTGAGACCTTTCCTGCAGCTCCTGCTTCCGAAGAAGATACAGGTCCTGAGCGTAAGGGTGTGCGTATCGCCATTATCGGTCGCCCTAATGTCGGGAAATCGACGCTGGTCAATCGCCTGCTCGGCGAAGAGCGGGTCGTGGTTTATGATGAACCCGGCACCACTCGTGACAGTATTTATATTCACTACGAGCGTGATGGTGAGCCTTACACACTGATTGATACCGCAGGAGTGCGGCGGCGAAAGAACGTCAAGGAAACCGTCGAAAAATTTTCAATCGTTAAAACGCTGAAGGCCATCGACGATTCCAATGTCACCATTCTGGTGATGGATGCCAGTGAAGGCGTTGTTGATCAGGATCTGCACTTGCTGGGGCAGGTGATTGAATCCGGCCGGGCGCTGGTGTTGGCGGTAAATAAGTGGGATGGGCTCGATAGCGATCATAAAAATCGCGTTAAATTCGAACTTGAACGACGCCTGCAATTTATTGATTATGCAGAAGTGCACTTCATCTCCGCCTTGCACGGAACCGGCGTTGGTCACCTGTATGAGTCTGTCGCAAAATCTTTTGCGTCTGCAACCGATAAGCTTTCAACCCGCGCCCTGAATACCATTCTTGAAGGCGCAGTATTTGATCACGCGCCACCGATGGTCAATGGTCGCAGGATCAAGCTGCGCTACGCGCATAGTGGCGGCCATAATCCCCCGATCATAGTGGTGCATGGCAACCAGACCGATAAAGTCCCGGCCAGCTACAAGCGCTACCTTGAGAAGACATTCCGCAAGCACTTGGATATGGTGGGAACCCCCATTCGGATTGAATTTCGCACCAGTGATAATCCTTATGAGGGTAAGAAAAACAAACTGACCGATCGACAGGTGAATCGCAAAAAGCGCCTGATGAAGTTTGTGAAAAAGAAGGACAAGAAGAAACGTGGGAAGTGAGAGGGAGCGTTGCTGGCGTTTGTCACTAGACTGAGCGCCTAGCGCCAGCCTTGCGAGATTTGACGTCAGGTGTCCGGCAAAACCAGCTTGTTTCGTGCATATTCGCCTCCATGTTGCTCCTTTGGTATTTAATGCTTCAAACTAACCCCCATGTCTAAACCCGATCTCGACAGCCCCGACCGCATTCGTCAGTTTGTTGAAGCCTTCTACGACAAACTGCTGGTGGATGAACGCCTGGCGCCTATTTTTCTCGATGTCGCACAGGTCGATATCCGCGAGCATTTTCCGCGCATTCAGGCCTACTGGGAAAAGCTACTGCTAGGCGAAAACAACTACAAGCGCCACACCATGAATATCCATCGTCAGCTTAACGACAAGCGTGAATTGCGCAGTGCGGACTTTGATCAGTGGCTGGCCTATTTTGTCGAAACCGTCGATGAGCGATTCTGCGGAGCAAAGGCCGAGCGTGCAAAGCGCGTTGCGATGCAGATAGCTAAAAATATGCATGGCGCTCTGAGCGGGTAGGTGGCGGTTACCGGAATTCCGGTAGAGTTGCGTCGCAACGGCGGGACTGCGGTCGGACGACAAAAAGGCGAACTGCGCTTTGCGGTGCGATGCTAGGCGCGCTTCCTAAGTGTCTGACGTCTAGCGTAAGACGTCCGCCCCAATCTCTTTGATCGTATTTGTCATACCCAAACGCCACAAATGGTCATTGAGTTATAGCGGGCACTGGGGAATACTGCCTCTCGCTGTCGGCCTCGGTCGACTCCAGTTTTATTAAAAAAATGTAATATTTTCAGGGCATTACTTTAGTGTTCTGGTCAGTGTATTCAGCCAAGTAAGCAAGGAGATAGGCCTATGTCCGCCAATGCGGAAGTCCTCAGTCAGGCGTTTACCCTCGGCTACACCTACACCCGTTCAACGGGTCCGGTAGTCGGTCGATTTCTCACTGCCTTGCGCGACCGCAAGATAGTCGGCATCAAGGGCAGCGATGGCAAAGTTATTGTTCCGCCAATGGAGTGGGACCCGGTCACCGCAGAAGCGCTGACTGAGTTTGTCGATTTGCCGGATACCGGTGTCGTGAAAAGCTGGGCTTGGGTCAAGCACCCGCGTGGCAAGCACCCACTGGACAAACCCTTCGCATGGGCGCAGATCCAGTTCGATGGTGCTGACCTACCAATGATCCACTGTGTGGATGCGGGTGACGAGTCTGCCATGAAGACTGGCATGAAAGTCAAAGTGAAGTGGGCTGATGAGACGACAGGTTCCATCAATGACATCGCCTGTTTTGTACCGGCTTGAAGGAGACTGAAATGAGTGAGCAAAACAACGAAGCGCTCGAGCCGATTACTGGCATCGATGTGCCCGTATACCTCGATTACAACTTTACCGCTGGGCGGGCAACCTCGCTGTTCCTGACCCAGCTCAAAAACGGAAAGCTGGTCGGGCAGCGCTGTCCTTCCTGCCGCAATGTCTACATTCCTCCACGCGGATCTTGCGCGGCCTGTGGTGTTGCTACGAAAGAGGAAGTTGTGCTGTCCAACAAGGCGACAGTTCAGTCTTTCACAATCGTCCACATTCCCATTCCCGGCAACCCCATCAAGCCACCTTACGTGATCGCAAACCTGGTGGTTGATGGCGCCAATATTTCCTTTTTGCACATTCTGAGCGAGTGCAAGAACGAGGATGTACGAATAGGCATGCGCGTTGAAGCACTGTGGAAAGACTCCAGCGAATGGGGTTACGCGATGGAAAATATTCAGTACTTCAGGCCTATC
>JBFKDP010000232.1:0-6541 GCA_041619575.1 Litorivivens sp. | reverse complement strand
CTGTGTGCGTATTACCCGTTCAATCTCAAGCCCAGGTATGCCTATAATTCTTCCTGCGTGGGACATCGGTAGCTCCATTAAAGTGATCGTCGCAAAATCAGTTTAATGAATGCCGGTGTCCCCCGTTAATGATGAAGAGCCAGTAGTGCGAGGTGATGTCACCGTTCTTGTGCCCCATCAAAACTTTGCGCGTCTCCAATCCCACTCCCGCTGCTCGCAAACGTCGCCCGAAAGTGTGCTTGAGATCATGCACCCGCAGATGCTCGAACCCCCACACAACCGGCTTCCCCGTCTGCGCAGCGTGGGCTTGCGCCGCAGCCACACGCGCACGATTCCAGGCGGAATTCCCCATCTGCCCAATCGGCTTGCCACGAAAGTCAAAAACGTGCGTCGGATGCAATCCTCGTCGCGCCTCAATCACTGCTTTAGCGTCATGATTGAGCACAACCAGCCTATCCTCCCTATTCTTGACTACATCCCTGGGTATCAGAAACACGGAGGTCTCCAACTCCGGCACCGGGATTTCCCACTCCCAACGCAGCTTGCAGACCTCACCATCACGCGTCCCCGTATTCACCTTGAAAAGCATCATAGCCACCAAGTGGGGGGGCAATTCGCGCGCCAGCTCGGCTTGTTCATCCCAGTCCAGCGGATACGGCACTCGCTGATCACGCTCATCCAATAGTGAAATCAGCGGCGGAGTCTCCAGCCAGGTCATGCCATACTCGTCACGCCAACGACGCGCGGCCTGATTGAGAATCCGCCTCACCACCTCCAATCCGTTGTTAATGGTTTTGCTTTTCAGCTTCCGTTTACGGCAGTCCGCGACATATGGCGCCAACGTACCATCGTGGATTTGCTGCAGCGGTAAGTCACCAATAAAAGGCATCAATCCTTTCAATCGGCTGGCGTCTTTATCGATGCTACTGCGATCGATATTGTCCGTCAGATACTTGACCGCTGCCGCCTTAAATACACGTTGCGGGCGAACACCGTACAAACTCGCCTGCCGTATCGCTTCCATACGATGCGCTAGATAAGCCTGCGCTTCTTGGAGGTTGCGCGTGCGAGTAGACTCGCAAATGCGCTGTCCAAAGACGCATTTGTCGATATGCCAGACCCCGCTGCGCAAGGTGAGACCTGGCGTCGTTCTTTTTCGTCCCATAATCGTTCTCCTTGTGAGCGACCGGGACGTCCGTTGCAAGGTTTATGCTTATCCAACCAGTCGTCGAGGTCAAGCCGGTCAAAACCGACAACCGCCTTGCCCAACCGGATTTCGATGAGCGCCTCACGCACATAGCGATTAAAGGACGATCGGCTCATCCCCAGATAACCAGGCGCGTCTTTCAAACGGATAAGGCGTGGCGGTAGAACGGCGTTTTTCATGGGTACTTACCTCGGCAACCTGCATACAGGCATTCTGTCCGGTGTACCCATACAGTGGTCGACTGCGTCACAGCGCTGGCATGCAGTGAAATACACCCTGCTACGCACAAATGCGCGCGGTACGTATTTATGTATAAAAAAAGAGGAGCTGCTACCGAACGTACCGGTGCAGCAATGAGCACTAGCCGCCGACATAGCCCGTACTTCGGCCGACTTCCTAGACGCGGCGTCTGGATACCCCGTCGATGCGCCAGAAGCGCTCGCCTGAAACCCTGACGCAGCGACGTGGCATCACTTAAAAAAACCTGCTGAAAGCTGCTGTCTGAGGGCCATTTATGGCCCTTTGCGGCAACAGACTCTTATCAACAACCGCCCGCGCGCGGCTGCCCGGTCAAGGCGGCGCACCGCGCCCCCGCAGGGCCCGGTCTTGAGGGGGCAGACACACGCGGGGAGGATAAATCAAAGAGTCCGTTCCGACGCTGCCACTACAGGAACAGGCAATGTCGCCTGCGCAAGGAGTCTCAGCGATGAAAAAATTCAAGGGCACAAACGAACGGCACTTTCACGATCGGGAAGAACTGATGGAGCTGCACGGGATAGAACCTGGCCACGCGCTCGCCATGGTCACCTATTACCTCCTTCAGCTGGCGGCGGTCATTCGCCAGGCGCAATCTCCCAAAGATGGATCGGTTCAGCTCTTTTTCACACAGTGTGGAAAAAACTGCACCGGCTGTCCGCACACAAACTGGGGCATCTGGCGGCGACATTGGCGCGGGGCCGCCCCCTTCCACACACGCCACGCTGTCAAGCAGATCAAGCGAACGGCGCGCTATAAGGGCCGTATAGGTCGGCTCAGCAAAGACTTCTATGGCCACCGGCCAAGCGAAGCAACTGTCGACTTCGCTACGCTTCGCAATTGCATCGATTGGTCCCTGATCCTGATCGATCACAGAAAAGCCCTGATACAGCACCTAAACAGCGCGAAACGGCGAGCCAGGGCCATCAAAAAGCTCGGGAGCCCGTTCCCTGGTGAATAGCCAGCAGAGCGGCCGTACAGGCCGCGAAACCAGCTTTTGTGAGCCCCAACCGCGGGTTGGGGCGAGAGGATTTTTCGGACCGCCCACGGGCCGAAAAAAGCGATTCCGCACAGCGGAAAGTGGCCCCCGCCACGTTCGCGATCCGGGCGGCGCCTGCCAGCGTCTCGCGCCTGAGATCTCTTTGAGCCTGAGCACTTGGCGGCTGGGTCGCGCAGCGATCCAGGTGCTTAGTGCTCAGTGCCCGAAGGGGACAGAACGCTTCCCCCAGTACAACGAAAAGGGGGAGCGATCTGTACTCAAAGAGATCTCAGGCGCGAGACGCGAGTCATCTGTAGTTTAGATCAGTCTCAACACCAGTTTGGCGCCGCCATGCAACGAGGGGCGTCCAGCCCCGAGGCGCAGAGCAAGCGTCCGGCGGGCGTCCAGCCCGCCAGCGGCCCTCATGCCATTGACCGCAGGCGCGAGCCAAATCATCAGCTTCGAGTCGGTTCGTTCCTGAGCTACAAAATACCTATCGAGGGCCTCCGTGTCGCAACTGACACTGAATCGCCCCCGGGTCTCCTAAAAAACCTTTTAGCTACAAATTACCAACGAGTCGGAGCATCAGGTGAAAGCTACTTCTTCGCGATAATCCAAACCGCATGCACGATTCCCGGTATATATCCAAGCAGTGTCAGCAGTATATTCAGCCAGAAATGCTTGCCTAAGCCGACCTGTAGAAATACGCCGAGCGGCGGCAAGAGGATGGCAACTATAACCCTGATTAAGTCCATGAAATCACTCCATTTATGTTCACTAAATTTTTGATGATTTACCTGACTTCTCAGGCTGAGACAATCTGCCTGAGACCCTAGCATATGTTCCACCGCCATCAATTGTCACTGTTAATCGTCAATAACTTAGCGCATCAACATAAACTCGATCGTACTTCCTTGCCCAACTTCCCGGAGCCGCACAGCGACACTTTGACGGCGGCGGGGCTAACCGGTGTACTGATGCTCACCGTATCCAGTGAAGCTCTCCTGACTGGTGATGGTGCAAAACAGCCGCATTATGCCGGTGCCGCCCCTGTACAACTCAAGCTCGGCCCGGCTCTCTGCTCAAGAACCAAGACGAAGCCTTTCTTGCAAAAACCTATGATCACAGTGGCTAATCTGTCTAGAATGGGGCCAACGATGCGGTCTGACGCAATGCCTTCAGGGAGAATCCACCATGCAAAAAATCGGAACCGCGCGGGGCGCCCTCTTGCTTCCTATAAGCGTAATCGCCCAAAGCGCGGAGCATGCCACTGAAGACGCGCTTACTCTGGATGATCTATCGCCAATGCAAACCCTCGAGCAAACAGTGGCCGGTATTGTGCACAACTTCGTCGAGCACACCCCTTACCTGTTTGCCGGGCTCGTTGTTCTACTACTGACCTGGCTGCTGGCCGCTCTGGTCGGCAAAATCGTTTTCGCGCTAACCGGCCGGGGCTCCATGCGGACCTCGCTGCGGGAATTGCTGCAGCGCCTATCGCGTATCGTTGTTTGGGCGTTGGGCCTGCTGTTGGCTGCCATGGTGATCTTTCCTGGGCTCACGCCTACCAAGGCAATTGGCGGTCTGGGTCTGGCGTCAGTCGCCATTGGCTTTGCCTTTAAGGAAATCTTTGAAAACTTCTTCGCCGGTATTTTGCTGCTGTGGAAGTACCCATTTGAGAACGGCGACTTCATCGAGTGCGAAGGCCTGATGGGCAAGGTGGAAGACATCTCGATACGCATGAGCAAAATCCGCAAAACCAACGGCGAACTGGTGCTGGTGCCCAATTCATTTCTGTTCAAGAATCCGGTGCGGGTGCTCACCGACTTGGATGTGCGCCGCATCACTATCACCACCGGCGTGGCCTACGGAGAAGATGCTCAAGCCGCGCTAGAGTTGATTCAGAATGGACTGAAAGACTGCAAGACCATCTCCAACGATCATCCAGTCGAGGTGTTGTTAAGCGGCTTCGGCGCCAGCAGCATGGACATCGAAGTGACTTGGTGGACCGAACCCAAGCCGCTGCAGCAGCGTGAATCCATCAGCGAAGTGGTGGGTACAATCAAGAAGACGCTGGACGAGGCCGGTATCGAAATTCCGTTCCCGTACCGCACCATGACCTTCAGCGAGCCGTTGACCATCCGGCAAAGCGATTAAAACGCTACTCTACGGGGATCGGCGATTATTCGCCACCGCGGCCTCTGTAATAACCAGGTCAGAAAGTGCATCTGGGCGCAGTGTTTTATTGCGATCGAGAAGAGCGAATCGCCATTTAGTGAGCAATTCTGGAGGTTGGGTGCAATACACGCGGAATACCGGCCGCCAAGCCTAGGCGGTTAATGTGTCAGCTGAATAGTAGTGCGGGGGCTTCCCACAGCGCAGGCGGCGCCCGCTGATCGGGGTAGACACTCATACTCTTAAACAACCAAGGCCCCCATCGAAGTGAATAAGGGCCTTGGCGCTTATAGCGACGAGCAAAGTGTTAACAGTTGGTGTTTTCGGCGTCGACGCCTTCTTTCATCTCTTCGCAACTATCTTCGATAGCATTACCAAAGTCGGTTGCTGCTTCATCCATATTTTCACCCATCTCTTCCATTCCGCCTTCGTCGCGGTCGCAGCCAGTCATGGCCACTAGTGAAACAAGCAAAATTGCAAAAAGCGAAAGGGACTTTACAAACTTTATTATCATTTTTTGTATCCTTCGTTAGTTCTGAAAAACGCAGATTGAACAGTAGACCCATGCTGTGAGGGCGTAAAGTAAATATGTACATAGTTGCAGTGTAACTGACCGCGCGTTCTCAGGAGTTATGGCGAATTCGCGTCAATTGTAAGGTTTTTCATTAAATATCAGCTCTTTACGAGGATGACTGCGCCTGAAAAACAAAAGAAATATCTGCGTTCGATGATGAGCCGCGGGGACGATCTCCGCTTTAAAGGCTATGTGGCGGAGGCGACTACTGCTGCGGCTACATCCACCATTTCGTTTGTGGAATGATAATCCTGACGCCGCACACTGGGTCGCTGCCTGCGGTCATGCCGATCGTGACAGGACTAGTCATCAAGCGTTTTAATAAACGCGTTAGACTCGGCAATCGATTTCTCCATCGCCTTCAATAATTGCTCAACATTGCTATTCACATTCCGATACTCACCCCGCAACGCTCCTATCGCCGACGCATTCAAGTTATGCTTTAAATACAGCGTATTGTCACGTAAGGCATCGAGTACTGGCGCCAGGGATTTTTCTGAAGCGCGCATTGACCGCATTACTTGCTGATAACCCAGCTGCGTTTCTTTCAATTTGCGTTCACTGTCGGCGCGCAGGCGTTGATTGGTGTACTGGTCAAGCTCATCACTCCACTCGTCGAACAGGGCTTCAGCTACGGATTCAACCTTGTCGATGCGCTTACTGATTTTCTCGGCGGCGGCTTCGCTGTTGTCAAAAGCGGACTGCAATTTGTCGTATTGCTTTTCCAGCTCGCCACCGTCGACGTCAATGACCGAGCGAAACTGTTCCAGCGCGCTGCGGAACTCTTCTTGTCCGGCGGCCTGGGCTTCCTGCACATCGACGATACGATCGGCGAGAATGTCGCGCTTGTGCACGCCGAATTGTTCCATGGTGTTGATGTAGGCTGTTTCACAGGCGCTGAGCAAGGTCAGGGCGAGTACTGGCAAGAGCAGACGAAACATGGGAACTCCCCGTGAAAATCAATTGAACTAATACTAGCTGATCTGACTGGGGATGTCAGATAGCTTCGACTCGGATAGCGGCGATCGAGGTGTGATGCTGGCCGTCAATTTCGTTGATCGGTTTACCCGGCACAAAGGCTTTGTCCACATCCCCAGTGAAGAAGCAATGAATACCGTGTGCCCCATAAGCACCTTGAGATAGAAAAGCGCTCGCGTGAATGCCGTCGACTCAACGGGCTGATGAGCACAAGATCCGCCCCCACGGGCATCACGCAGATATACTCGACTTACCTTCGGATCCAGCCACCACGGCGCGTAGCGTCGAATAAAGATCTTATGCAAACGGGCGCAGTGGATTCACGACAATGCTCCTGATTGCTCATCGATGGTTTTCTTTTCGGTGCGGCGTTCTT
>JBFKDP010000231.1:0-6571 GCA_041619575.1 Litorivivens sp. | reverse complement strand
GAAGACACCGGTTATCATGCTGTCGAGCAAGGATGGCCTGTTTGATAAAGCGAAGGGGCGTATTGTGGGCTCGGATCAATATCTCACCAAACCCTTCAGTAAAAATGAGCTACTGGATGCAATACAGTCGCATGTTGCGGCGGCATAACAATAATAATTTGAGTGTTAAGTGGAGATAGCAATGGCTCGCGTTCTTATTGTCGACGATTCGCCGACTGAAACGTATAAGATTTCCCAGTTGTTGACCAAGTACGGCTACGAAGTACTGACGGCTGAAACTGGCGAGCAGGGCATTGAGTTGGCGCGGACAGAAATGCCGGATGTCGTATTGATGGACATTGTGATGCCGGGAATGAATGGCTTTCAGGCGACGCGGCAACTGACCAAAGATGCTAAAACCAGCGAAATTCCAGTAATCATTGTAACAACCAAAGATCAGGAAACGGATCGCCTGTGGGGTACGCGACAGGGCGCCAAGGGTTATTTGACCAAACCGGTCGATGGAGAAACCCTGGTCAGCGCCATTAAATCGGTGATGGCAGCCTGAGCCAGCGGAGTAAGTAGTGGTGCTCAACTTGCCCAATGAACCTTTTCAGCAGCTGCTGGCCTACGCCAACCGAAGTGTTGCGATTGCGCCGGGCCTGCCTGAGCAGAAGGAAATTGTGCCGGAGTGGACGGGAATTGCTTTTGAGCTCGGCGGTGTGAAAATGGCTGCGCCCATGGGGCAGGTGACCGAGATTCTGACAATTCCACCCTATACACGATTGCCATCGGTGCAGGATTGGGTGCGGGGGCTCGCCAATGTGCGCGGGCGTTTGTTGCCTCTGCTGGATATGGAGGCCTTCCTTGGCAGCAGTCTGGATCGGGAACGCAAAGCCCACCGTGTTCTGGTGTTGGAAATGGGCGACTTGTACAGCGGCCTGATCGTCAACTCGGTACGCGGTATGCAGGCTTTTCCTGTTGACGTGTACAGCGAGGCATTGCCCGACGGCGTGCCTGACAACCTGCGGCCCTATTTGTCGGGGTCTTACAGTCTGGAGGGGCAGCAATGGGCGGTTTTCGACCCTGAAAAACTGGTGCAGGATGAGCGTTTTTACAATGTGGCGGATTAAGTTCTGCTGCAGACCATGAATAATCAGAAAGAGAGTCTTTACGGCCTGGAGTCCGGAGAATGAGAGTAAGTAAAGAAGGCGGCATTGGACGCTTGCGTGCAAATCGCTCAATTGGGTTTGCAATTGTTTTGATGCTAATCGGCTTTGTCGGTGCGGGCATCAATGCTTACATCGTATTGCGAGACGCCGGTCACGATCAGCGCTACCTGGAGCTCGCAGCTGACTTGCGACTGTATATTCAGCAGATTGAAACGAGTTCGCGTGAGGCGGCGGCGGGTGAAGGCGAGGCCTTTGAATCGCTGGCCACGGCGCGCGATCGCTTTGATCAGGCGAAAACGGTTCTTGAGCGTGGTAGCAAGGATCTGCCGGCGCCCCGTGAACTGCTCAAGAGTGAACTGAGTGAGCTCGACAGTGTGTGGGATCGCGTCAGCGAGGCTGCTGCGACGATTATCACCAACAAAGAGCGGATCATCTTCCTGCATGAAGTTGCCCTGACCCTTAACGAATCGATTCCTGTACTCCAGCAGGAATACAACAACGTAGTGGAAATTCTGCTCGACAGGCGCGCACCGGCTGATCAGGTTGCGGTTGCGCAGCGTCAATCCTGGCTGGCCGAGCGGATTGCGAGAAACGTCGACCGCATGCTGCTTGGTGGCCAGGATGCTCCCGTCGCTGCTGACCAGTTCAACATCGATGCGAGCACCTTTGGTACCGTATTGCGCGGTATGATTGAAGGCAACCCGGCTATGCAGGTCAGCCAGGTGAAAGACCCGGAAGCTCAGCAGAGTCTTCAGGAAATCAGCCAGCTGTTCGAGTTTGTTAGCAGCTCGGTTGACGATATCTTCCAAGCCTCGCCCAGTCTGCTGGAAGCCACTACGGCGGCGGAATCCATTATTGTCGACGCGCCAAAAGTTCAGTCAGCAACCAACCAGTTGTCGAGCGCGATTGACGACCTTGAAAGCAAACGCATGCTGTCGACCACCACTGCGCTGGCTTTTGTCATCCTGATTCCCATCTCGCTGGCCTTGATCGGTGTGCAGTCTTTCCGCAGCACTCAGGTGCGCCTGCAGGAAACGGCGCAAACCAACGAGCGAAACCAAAGCGCGATCTTGCGACTGCTCGATGAACTGGCGGATCTTGCTGATGGTGATCTGACCACGACGGCTACGGTATCGGAAGATTTTACGGGTGCCATTGCGGACTCTATCAACTATACCATCGACCAGTTGCGGATACTGGTTTCTCAGATTAACGACACGGCTCTGCGGGTATCCACGGCGGCCCAGAACTCTCAGGCAACCGCGCTGACGCTGGCCGAGGCCTCTGAGAATCAGGCTCAGGAAATTGCCGGGGCATCGGCGGCCGTTAACGAGATGGCGGTGACCATCGACCAGGTATCCTCTAACGCTGTTGAATCGGCGGCGGTTGCGAAGCGCTCGGTATCGATCGCTAACACGGGCGCTGAGATGGTACAGAACACCATCAAGGGTATGGATAACATCCGTGAACAGATTCAGGAAACCTCTAAGCGGATCAAGCGCCTAGGTGAAAGTTCTCAGGAGATCGGCGATATCGTATCGTTGATTAACGACATTGCCGACCAGACCAACATTCTTGCATTGAACGCCGCGATCCAGGCCTCTATGGCCGGGGATGCGGGCCGTGGTTTTGCGGTAGTTGCGGACGAGGTACAGCGACTCGCGGAGCGCTCCTCGGGTGCAACCAAACAAATTGAAGCGCTGGTTAAAACCATCCAGTCGGATACCAACGAAGCAGTTATTTCGATGGAACAGACCACTACCGAGGTGGTGCGCGGTGCTCGTCTGGCACAAGATGCCGGTGCGGCGCTCGGTGAGATCGAGAAGGTATCACAGGAGCTGGCGGAACTGATCCAGAACATCTCGAACGCGGCTCGACAGCAGGCGGCTTCTGCCGGCCATATCTCGAATACGATGCACGTCATTCAGGAAATCACCTCGCAGACTTCGGCAGGTACCACTGAGACCGCGCGTTCAATTGGTAACCTGGCAGAAATGACCGATGAACTGCGACGCTCGGTGGCGGGCTTTAAACTGCCTCAACAAGAGGTGGGAGTTGATGAGCTGGAAGATGGCGTGATTGAGGAGGAATCGGTCTGATAGCGCGTCACCCCCGCGAATGTAGACGGTGATGTGGATGCAGATCATGCCGGAAGTGGATAAACATCAGCTCGGGCGCTGGCAGGCTGTGCTGGAAGCGCAGACAGGCATTAACCTGCTTCAGCATGAGCATATACTGCGCAAGGGGCTGAATCCTTGGCTTCAGGGTATGAGTGCGGATGAGGCTGAACTGGCGCTGATGCGCTCCGAGTCCCAACCCTGGCAACGTCTGGTTGGTCTGGTTGACCATCTGGCGGTGAAAGAAACCCGGTTTTACCGCAATCCGGCGTCCTACAGGGTGCTGGCTGAGTACCTGCAGAGACGTCTCAGCCAAAACGAACATGGGCGGCTTGCCCTCGATATGTGGAGTGCGGGCTGCTCTACCGGCGAAGAAGCCTACACCATGGCAATGATCGCCAGCGAGCTGATACAGAGTGCTGAGCAGCGTGCCTACTTCGGCGTCATCGGTAGTGATATTGGCAGCGCGGCCATCAAGGCGGCGCGGCAGGGCTGCTACCACGTGCGGCGTTTGCAGTCTTTGCCAGACACGCTGCGCAAGCGATACCTGGTGAGTGAGGACAAACTCACCTACCGGATCGAGCCCGGGCTGGCGTCCAGAGTCTGCTTTGTGCAATCTAATTTGCTGGATTCGCGGGCCACGCCCAACTCGCGAATGGACGTGATCTTTTGTCAGAACGTTTTGGTGTACTTTCGCGGTTGGCGCCAGAAACAGGTGCTGAATAACCTAGCGCAGCGACTCAAACCCGGCGGCATTATGCTGATTGGCGCAAGTGAAGGGCGGGGTTGGCAGCACCCGGAGCTGATCAAACTGCCGGGTGATGATGTTCAAGTATTTGAGCGACGTAATGACGGCAATCAATAAGACGAGAAAGCGATGACGGAACGTCGGGATTATGTAGGCCTTGACTGGGTGGCTGGTGAGATTGCCGAATCTCTGCAGGCTGCCCAGGATGCCCTGCAGTCATTTATAGACGAACCCAACGACAGTACCCGATTGCACTTCTGTCTGGCCCACATTCACCAAGTGCAGGGCAGCCTGCAGATGGTCGAGTTTTATGGCGTTGCCCTGCTTGCTGAAGAGATGGAGCACTTGGTCAATGCTGTGCTCGACAATGAGGTTGCAGACAACCAGCTTGCGGATGCGTTGCTGGCCCTAAAACGTTCGCTCAGTGAAACGCCGCGATACCTTGAAAAAGTGCGCGAATCGCATCGTGAATTTCCCTCCGAACTGGTTCTCGCCTTTAACGAATTGCGCGCCGTGCGCGGCCGCAAGCTGATTGCCACCGGCGACCTTTTTGCGCCTGATATCAGTGCTGGCATGCAATCGGATGAGGCCCCCATTGCGCTGTCCGAGCAAGAATTTCTGGATGTTGCCAAAAAGCTGCGGCAAATGTATCAGGTTGCCTTGCTGGGCTATTTTCGCGGCCACGACAGTCGCAAAAACCTGAACTACATGGCCAAGGTCTGCGCCCGCGCAGCCAAGATTTGCCGTGGGTACCCGGTGCAGGAATTGTGGCTTGTTTGCATCGCACTGCTTGAAGGTCTACTCAATAACTCCATCCACAGTGGTTTTGCTGTACGCAGTCTCCTGCGCCGGGTAGACAAGGAGATTCGCCTTTTTGTCGATGCTGGCCCGGCGGTTCTAGAGCGGCCAATGCCGGAAAGCCTGCTGCGAGACCTGCTGTTTTACGTGGCGACCAGCACGGCCAATTCAACATATATCCGCGATATCAAAACCCGTTACAAAACGTCTGAAGCACTGCCAGCCCGTGGCGACGACAGCCAACTTAATGCAGCGATGGCGAAAGTCCGGGAGATGCTGGCCGTTGAATTGATCTTTATTGCCAATGGATTGGCCCGGGGTGATTCTGATGAGGCACTTCAGCTGCGCTTGCGCGATGTACAGCATGCGATGGCGATATTGGGGCTGGTGGGTGAATATCAGATTCTGGCCGGCATTTTCGGGCGCGTAGAGAAAGCCGGGTTTGCCAGCGCTAGTCCAGAGGGCGAGCTGCGTCAGCTGGCCCAGAGCCTGCGTGACTCACTGCCATCCGACGCCAGCAAGCCCATGTTTAACGACAGTGAAGAGGCGCAGCAGCAGCTTGACCGTGCCTACCTGTCGGTCATACGCGAATCACGTAATGGCCTTGAGCTGGCAAAAGAAGCGGTCGTCAATTTTGTCGCCAACCAGTGGGCAACCGACTACCTCAAAGACTTGCCTGAACTATTGGCGAGCATTCAGGGCAGTTTGAGGATTGCTGAACTGGAGCGGGCCGCGCGAATTCTGAAAAGCAGCCAGCGCTTTGTGTGTGAACAACTGCTGGATGACCCTCATACACCGGACTGGCAAACCCTCGATGCACTCGCAGACTCCCTGACGTCGGTTGATTATTACCTTGAGCGCTGCGCTAGCGATTTCGACAATGTCGACGACAGTGTTCTAGCCGTTGCCGAGCGCTGTGTCGATCAACTCGGCTATCCGGTTGCGGGTATTGAGCGCGAGGCTGCCAGGGACACGGCAGATGCCGTGCCCCTTGAGCAAGTTGAAGATCCAGCGCATAGCGGTGAGCCGGTCGAAGCCGCTACCGCCAGTGAATCGCCGGACGACGATGACAGTGAGGGTGTTGATCCCGAACTGGTGGAAATTTTCGCCGAAGAAGCAGACGAAGTGCTCGATACTCTCAATGAGAATCGACCTGCTCTGGGCGCAAACCTGAATGACGAAGAAGCGCTAGGTGAAATGCGCCGCGGTTTTCACACCCTTAAGGGCAGTGGACGGATGGTGCAGGCTCAGCAGATCGCAGAGCTGGCCTGGGCAATTGAAACTATGCTCAATCGCGTGGTGGAAAAGCAGCTGCAGATGGATGTCTCGCGGCTTGATGTGATTGATCAATCCATCGCCTTGCTACCCGATATGATTCGAGCTTTCAGTCAGGGGCAGGGTATCGATCCTGCCATGGTTGCTGAGGTTCAGGCTAAGGCGGAAGCACTCGCAGAAAGCCAGCAGCCAGACTGGGCAGCGCTGGCAATTCCGTCGCCGGCAGCAACAGAATTCCCTGTGGCGAGTGAAGCCGACGCACAGCGCGAGACTGCGCCAACGGACGACGACGATGCGCTAGCGGACATATTTGTTGCCGAAGCGCGTATCCATTTGCAGGTTGTCGATAATTTTCTGTCGCGGGCGGAAGCCCCAATCGATATCTCCGATGCTGTTCAGCGCTCATTACACACGCTCAAGGGCGCCGCCAATATGGCGGAGATGCAAAGCTTGGCGGAGCTGATTTCGCCGTTGGAAAAATT
>JBFKDP010000230.1:0-6593 GCA_041619575.1 Litorivivens sp. | reverse complement strand
GCGGCGTTCGGGTCAGGGTGTTTTACTGAATAGCCTGTCGCATACAGTTTTCCTGCAGAAATTTTGCGGTTTGGGGCTTTGATCTGATTCAGAAATTCAAGCCGGGGCCAACCTTCTTTGTCACAAATGGCATCAAAGACAACCTGGTTGCTGGGGGGAAGGTTGTCATTGTCGCAAACGTTATAGATACCAGTGAGATTGTGGTTAATGGCGTGAACAGCCGCGTCAACAACGTCTTGAAAGTGAATGGTATATAGCGGCGCGTCGGCACCGAAGAGTGCTTTGCCGCCAAAATAGTCGTGCGCGAGTTTAACGCGATCCGTAAAACTCATATCACCGGGTGCACCATGAATATCGGGTAGGCGTAGTACGCAGCCGCCACTGACTGACAGGGCGTTTCGTTCAGCGGCCTGATAGTACTTGGATGAGGGCTCTTCATGATTGCTGGTGGGTGTTTCTTCAGTAATCGCTTCGCTGCCGTCACCGCCGTCGCCATAGACGGAGAAAGACGATAGGAATAGAACGCGCTCACAGGCTTTGGCTGCGCTCGCCAGTGATTTTTCCAGTACTTCTTGATACTGGAGCTCACGTTCCTCTTTGGTGCGGGTGTTTTTTACATTCGGGGCTACGGTTGCGATGATAAGGTCGCAGCCCTTGGCAGCCGCTATCAGTTTCTCGGTTTCTGAGCCTTTCAGTAAGGCGACTTCATCGGCCAGTGTTTCGAGCTCTTTGACTTTCGCCGGAGTGGTGGTGCTACCAACGATCTTGTGTCCGGCGGAGCGAAGCTGGGAGGCAATAGCTTTGCCGACGTGGCCCATGCCAAGAATAAAGACTTTCATAGTGTTCCTCGTGTGGCCTGCCTGACGTGCCCAGGGGCCGATTTATATAAGATGAGTTTGCTGCATTTGAAAGACTATTGTTATAACATTAATACAAAAGGCGGTGCAACCGAAAACTGAGGAGTAGTCATACTGTGGAATTTGCAATGCGTGGGCTCAAGCACAGGCTTCTGGGATTAATGCATATAGGACATGTAGTTGAGAGTATTGAAGCTGCCGTTGCTGACTTCAGTCGGGTCTATGGCCTGGCTGATGAGGACATCCGCTTGCTACCAGATTTTGATGGCGCGCCAACGCGCTTTGCTTTTGTGCGTGTTGGTGGTGTTGAGTATGAATTAATTGAGCCCGTTAGTGATGATTTTCGCGCGATCTTGTTGGGCGTTAAATCCGGTGAGGGTGGTATAAATCATGTTGCCTATCGGGTTGATGATATCGATTTGGCGCTAACTGATCTGGCAGCGGTAGGTATCAGGCCGGGTTATGTCACACCTGGCGGCGTGGTGGATACAGGGCGCACGCGTATTGCCTATTTAAATCCGGAGGATACCGGCGCATTGTTGATTGAGCTGGTGGAAATGAAGCCCGGCTCAAAAGGCTGGTTTGAGTCTTGAGTCAAGTCGATGGAGTGACTGCCGAGGTCATTGCCTGCGGTGAGTATCACTATTTCGAGAATGGTGTGCGTTGCAATATTGTCGAGCCCTGGTCAATCTCACGAGGAGAGGAGGGTGAGGTGCAGGTCGTCAGCTCTCGCCAGATCGCTGACGCCGATAGCGAGCTTTCTGTTGAGGCATCGATACGGGCTGAACAGCAGGTCTTTGACTTGTGTTGGCGGCAGGGTGGCGCGCAGACATGGGCTCGCTATGTCGTCAGTAGTGGTGAACTTACCCACTTAACTCGCGATGGCGTTCAAGACTCTCGCGGGTACACATTCGATTGCTTTTTTCCTTTGATGCGTGTTTTTACCGGGCCACTGCTTTGCGCCCTGGCTGCTCGCGGGCCAGCGCAGGTTTTGGTGCCCTGGATTAAGGATCCCTCAGAGTCGAGCATGCTGTTTTCTGCCGATATCAGTGAGCGGCAGGTGGAATTCTTGGGTAGCAAGGATGCTGTCAGGTGTTTCAGCTATCAGGGCGGTCAATATGAGCAGGCCGCGAATTGCTTGGTGTCAGAACGCGGCTGGCTGCTGGCTTACGCCTGGGAGATGCAGTCAGGCTCGCACTGGGACGTGCGTCTGGCGGGTAGCCCGCCAGAATTAGAGTGCCCTGATTTCAGCGCAGGGTGATTTCTATTCGCTGGTTGGGCTCACGAACTTCTACGGCCGCTTTTTTGTATTTTGGGGGGCCAAATTTAGGGCGGTGGTCATTGGAAAGACCGGTCGGTTCTTTCGGAATGCCAATAAAATTGGCGTCCATTTTTTTGTTGTCGTTCTCGTCGTGGTAGGCCGTCAGTGCATATTCGCCGGGCTCCAATTCGAGGGGTATGGTTATTTCCTCGCCACTTTCAGTGTTGAGTTCGGCACGAATCCGTGCCACCACGTCTTCCGAGAACCACTTTTCGGCATCGTCATAGGCACTCAAAACGACGCCGCCAGAATTGCTCCCAATCCCTTTTATAACAACGGTCACCGGAATCGCTTCTGAATAGGCTAAGGGGCTAGTGGCGATCACCAGGCCAAGCAAGCTCTGTTTTATCTTGTCGGAAAGTATGTTTCTCATGGTGTGGCCTCCTGTTGCATATTAACGCAGTTTATGAGCGAACCGCGCTTAAACTCTTCAATGATATGGGCGCTTTGGTCCAGTAGTGCCTGTCGTGCGCTGCGGCTGCCCCAGGCATTGTGGGGTGTAATGATCAGGTTGGGGTGACGCAGCTCCAGCAATGGGTTGCCGGCTGCGGGCGGCTCCTTGCTGAGCACGTCGAGTCCGGCTCCGGCGATCTGTCCTTTTTCAAGTGCATCGCACAGCGCCTTTTCATCAACAATTCCGCCGCGCGCGGTATTGATCAGTAGAGCATCTTTCTTCATTTGCCGAAGTTCGTTTCGACCTATCAGGCCGCGTGTTTCGTCAGTCAGGGGGCAGTGGATTGACAATACGTCCACGCTGCTTAGCAGTTGGGTCATGGGAAGTCGCGGTAAGTCTGAATCGTTCCCGGTGCCGGATTGGCTGGATTCCAATGCAACGGTTTCCATACCGATCGCTCGGGCAATGGAGGCAAGGCCGCGTCCGGAAGCACCGGCGCCAATGATGCCGAGCCGGGCTCCCGCCAACTGATGTATTGGTGGGTCGAGGAGGCAGAATTGATCGCTATTTTGCCAACTGCCTTCTTGGACGGCCTGCTGGTAAGCGGGCAACCTGCGTGCCAGTGAAAGCATGAGGGCGAGGCTGTGCTCAACCAACGAATTCGTGGAATAACCAACGTTGTTACAAACGGGAATATTCAAGCGCGCGGCCGCATCGAGATCAATGTTGTTGGTGCCAGTGGCCAATATCACGATCAGCTTTATTGCGGGGTATTGAGCGAGTGTGTCTGCATTTATCACCACCTTATTACTGAGAATGACCTCAGCATCAGCAATATGGGCTTTAAGTTCGCTGGTTTGCGTTTGTGTGTGGCAAACGAGTTCGTCAATCGCAGTGTGCATGGCTGTCCAGTCGAGGTCGCTGGGGTTCAGGCTGCCTGCATCGAGAATTACGCCCTTCATATAACTAGATTCCGTTTGAGGAGTTGGTGGCCCGCGCAAGGTTGTGCGGGGCGGTCAATCTAATGAGGGGGGGCTTACGCTATCAGTATTCGCTGCGTTTTCAAGTAAAAATATGGGGTGTTTAGCTTTTAAACTTTGAATAAGTGTAACGTAGTGGTCTGGCGTCGGGTTTGGTAATCTCAGTAAGATATATTAATAGGTCATTTTATCATTAGTCTAAAATGGTCAGTTATGAGTGTGCCGTCACATAAATAGGTTACCCGGGCAAAACCTTTCTGCTCAGCAAGAAATATAATAAAAAACAGTTAAAACAAGGTTTTGCAGTTATTTGGTGGGCTGTGAAGAAAGTTTCTCGATGTCGGCCCACGTTCTAACAGATTTGATAATACGCGATTGTACGTAGTGTGATTAATCACACATAAAATGGTTGAAAAAATAGGTCTAATTAACTCAACCCGATGCTGCACAGATGAAGTCAAATGTCTTGTAGTAAATCCGTGCGGGGGATTTCTGGAAGGAGAAATAATGATGAAGAAATTCGGAATGAAATCACTGAAAGCTGCGGTTGCGGCATCTGTGTTGGCTGGTCTTCCCGCTGGCGCAGCTCTGGCTCAACCGATTTTGAGCGTTAGTCTTAATGGCGGTGACCTTGGTGATATCCTGTCTGTGGAAGTCATCGGACCCAAAGGGCCTTTGGCTGTAAGCGTTGCTGGCAATCAACTGCCATTTCCAACAAGCATTGACCCCAGTAATCTCGGTAGCTTGCTGGATGCTCTTCCCGACACTGGGACACCGCTGGATGGCTTGGCGGATATGATACCCGCTGATGCCTTGCCTGTACTTCCGGCTGATCCGGTTGGGGTGCTAGCAGGGCTTGTGCCCGCTGGTGGCGGTGGTGGTGGAGCACCTGCACTTCCAGGGCTGCCCGACCTGCCTGTTGATGTCGTTGGTACCGTGACAGGCCTGGTTCCTGCTGGTGGCGGTGCGCCTGGACTGCCAGCACTGCCCGTTGATGTTGTCGGTACGGTTACAGGCTTGATTCCGGCCGGCGGTGGCGTGCCAGATCTGCCTGCACTGCCTATCGATGTCGTTGGTACAATTACCAGCTTGATTCCCGCCGGTGGCGGTACTCCTGGGCTACCAGCACTACCGATTGATATTGTGGGTACAGTTACCAGTTTGATTCCAGCCGGTGGTGGTACGCCTGGGCTGCCCGCACTGCCGGTTGATGTGGTCGGTACTGTGACAGGTCTGATTCCAGCAGGCGGCGCTGACGCTTTACCGGTGGGAACGCTGGTGGCGCTAATCCCGGTAGACGCTCTGCCTGTTCCGCTTCCCTGAAGGGTCCTGCATCGCAATGCATTGAAACCTCCCTACGGGGAGGTTTTTTTTGAGTGCTCGCCAGAACATTGGTGAGTGAAAGAAGGGCTTCCTATCAGGCATGGTCCTGGGAATGTTTTTGTGCGGCAATACTTAAACTATCTGGTGCGCAAGTGTTAAGCTCTGGTAATCAATCAAGCTCACCACTCAAACGATAAGGTTTGCCCATTGCGAACAATAAAACGGCTTGTGCTATTGAGTTTGCTCTCACACTTAAGCGTGATTTCTCAGGCTCAGGATTTGCCCGGCCTCCTGCGTCAGGCTGGTAACTCAGTCGCTGATGTCATTGTCTTGCCCGCGGGAGGCGGCAGCGCGGTTGATCTTACGACGACAGCCAGACCCGATACCATTGTCGATTTGCGCTTTATTCCTGCAGGTGAACTCATTGGTCTGAACGGCCCGGCCGCGAGGCGGAACACAGACAGTAAAATTGTTGACCAAGAACGGGAACAATCTGTGAGCCTCGACGGTAGGCAGTGGTGTAGCGATGCAGATAAAGACGGTGTCTGCGATGCTGATGATTATTGCAGCGCTACGCCTGCTGGCTCGATCGTAATGCCAAGCGGGTGTCACCTGACGCCGGAAGTACCACTTGAGTTGGTGGGGGTGTTTTTTGATTTTAATGGAAGCGAGCTAAGGCCTGAGTCCTATGAAATTCTGGGGCGTGTCGTGGCCCTGTTGCGGCAACAGAGTGAAGTCATTGTCGAGATTGGTGGTCATGCTGATGCGCGTGGCAGCGTTAGCGCCAATATGGAAATTTCGGGTAAGCGGGCAAAGGCGGTTCACGACTATTTGATAGACCAGGGTATTGCGCCTTATAGGCTGCGTTACAAAGCCTATGGCCCAAGTCAGCCCGTAGCGCCGAATGCGCTTGCCAGCGGGGCAGATAACGCTGACGGTAGAGCACGCAACCGTCGAGTTGATATGAGAGTTGTCGGTGATCTCGCCGCGCTCAAGCGTGGCATTAAGGATTGAAGTAATGGCAATTGATCTACCTCCAGTTATACCCCCTCAATTATCAAGCGCCGAAAAAATTCAGGCGCATGCCGCTGTTGCCGGAGAGCTTATTGAGACAGAAGTTGCCGGGTATTCACTGCGTATCAGCGGCAATCGTTATCTGAGTGCAGACCAGATTCAATCCATTGCGGCTGCGGCAACAACTCCCTCCCAAGCAATACGTGCATTGAATCAAGCCTACTACCAGCTTGGCCATCTTCTGGTGGCCGTGTATTACGCCCCGGATGGCGATCGCATTCACGTGCATGTAATCAATGGTCGTCTTGCCGGCGTTGAAGGTTCGGATGTGGTTAAGGCCCACTTCCGGCCATTAGTCGGCGATGATGATTTGACGGTGGCCGAGTTTGAGCGCAGACGTGTATTGGCTGATTTGCAGGCTGAACGCATCGGGAAGGAATATCTGATCCGATACAGTGTTGGCGATGATCCGGCAGAATTTCTATTGGTTTTTGATGGCTCTGATGTTGAGCGTTTTGAGGCAACGGATGTCATTTTGGATGCAGGCAACCAGGGTAACCGTTTCGTGGGCCGTTATTTCGCCGGCTTGGGTGTAGAGCATAACTTCTGGCAGGGCAGTGAATTTACTTTCGGCTATGATCGCGCACTGATTGAGTGGGGAGAAAACCAGGGTGGGCGCAGTTATGATGCTTTCCAGCTCGGCT
>JBFKDP010000229.1:0-6646 GCA_041619575.1 Litorivivens sp. | reverse complement strand
CGAAGCCGGCATTCACCACCAGAAAATGCGTGTCGGTTATGGCTTTTTGAGGGCTGGCAGAGAAGTTGATGCGCACGCCTGCCGCGTTGGCGTTCAGGTTGTGCCGGTGTAGTTGTGTACTGTTAATCGCGAGGGCTGTAGCGCCGGGCTGCGCGCTCTTTGCGGCTTCTTTGTGGCTTGCAAAAGCCGGATTTTGCATAGTTAAAGCGAGGAAAAAAAGCAACAAGCTCCTTCGTCTCGACTTGGCAAAAGTACTTGATCGCATACATTTGAAGATAAATGTTTTTGCAAAGTCTGCCGGATGCTGGTGCTTTTTGGCAAGTGCGCACCTTTAGCCAAACAGGCTTTTGAGGCTGGCGAGAGTCTCGTTGCCGCGCTTAAGGTTCGCTTCGGGTGAGCTGTCACCACGACCTTCCCACTCTAGATCTTCCTGAGGAAGTTCGCTTAAAAAGCGACTCGGTTCGCAGCTGTTCATTTCGCCGAATGATTTTCGTTTGCTGCAATATGTCAGGGCGAGGGTGCGCTTGGCGCGGGTGATGCCGACGTAGCATAGCCGTCGTTCTTCGTCGGTTGTCTCTGCGTCGAGGCTGTTCTGATGAGGCAGTATGCCTTCTTCCATACCAATCACGTAGACGTGCGGAAACTCCAGTCCTTTGGCTGCGTGCAGGGTCATCAACTGCACCTGATCAGCTGATTCTTGCTCTTCTTCCTGGCGTTCCAGCATATCGCGCAAGACCAGCTTGCTGATGGCGTCATCGATATCGCTGTCTTCATTGTTCTCGAGGCTCTTCTTGAGCGAATCCACCAGTATGGAAACATTGCCCATGCGCTTTTCCGCAACGGCGATTGAGGAGCTGTTTTGGATAAGCCAGTCGAGATAGTCAATATCGCTCAACAACTGTCTGATGGTGCCTATGGCATCTTCTTCATAGCAGAGCCGGCGCAGTCGATCGAGCCATTCGGTGAACTCGCGCAAGCGTTTCACGCCAGCTTCGGGCAGGTGGGATTCCAATCCAAGTTCGGCGCAGGCGCTGTACATGGGGATGCCGCGCTCGGTTGAATAGCGCCCCAGCCCCTCTAGTGTGCTGGTGCCGATCTTGCGACGAGGCACATTGATGATGCGCAAAAACGCGTTGTCATCGTCCGGGTTCATCAGCAGGCGCAGGTAGGCCATGATGTCCTTGATTTCATTGCGCGAGAAAAACGAGGTGCCGCCGCTGATTTTGTAGGGCACTTGATGTGACTGGAGCTTGAGTTCTAGCAGGCGGGCCTGATGATTGCCGCGATAGAGCACGGCGTAGTCGCCAAAACGCGTGCCGTGGCGCAGTTTGTGGTCGAGAATTTCTGTCGCTACGCGCTCACATTCGGCGTCCTCGTTACTGCATTGGATTACCCGAATCGGATCGCCATAGCCGAGTTCGCTCCACAGTGCCTTGTCAAACACGTGCGGGTTGTTGGCGATGACGGTATTGGCGGCCTTGAGAATACGCGCCGTGGAGCGGTAGTTCTGCTCCAGTTTAACGATTTTGAGGTGGGGATAGTCTTTCTGCAGCTGCTCCAAATTTTCCGGGCGCGCCCCCCGCCAAGCGTAAATTGACTGGTCATCGTCGCCGACCACGGTCAGTGCTGCGCGCGTACCCACAAGCTTCTTCACTAATTCATACTGGGCGCCATTGGTATCCTGATACTCATCGACGAGCATGTAGCGGATGCGTTGCTGCCATTTTTCCAGCACGTCAGGGAACCGGCTGAATAAAAATACAGGCAGCAGAATAAGGTCATCGAAGTCGAGTGCGTTGTAGGCCTTGAGTGCTTGTTGGTAACGCAAATAGGCCTGGGCGCAGAGCATGTCTGCCGGGCCCTCGGCCAATTCGATTGCCTGCTCCGGTTGTATCAGGTCATTTTTCCAATCTGAAATGCGGCGCTGAATGTGATCGACCTGATCGCCATCGCTGCCGTGCTGCTGTATTAGCAGGTCGCGAATCAGAGCCTGACAATCCTGCTGATCAAATATTGAAAAGCCGGATTTGTAACCCAGGGTTTTGTATTCCTTGCGCAGGATATTCAGACCCAGCGTGTGGAATGTAGAAACATTCAGACCCTTGCCCGAGCCCGGTGACAGGAGCGCGCTGATACGTTCGCGCATTTCGCGCGCGGCTTTGTTGGTAAAGGTAACCGCGGTGATGTACTTGGCATCGATGCCGCACTGCTCAACGAGGTAGGCAATCTTGCGGGTGATGACGCTGGTTTTGCCGCTGCCTGCGCCGGCCAATACCAGCAGTGGCCCGTCGATGTAGTGCACGGCTTCGCGTTGACGTGGATTTAGCTGGCTCACAGTGTGGGGGGTACATCCAAAAGTCCGCATTGTAGCAGCCTGCCCTTGGATCAAGAATGGCAAGCGCCGCTTTTTTAGTCAGCGCGGGTGACTTAAGTGCCATCGAGCCCGCCCCGGTAGGCAAGTGCCTCACTCAGGTGGGGGATGTCGATTTGGCGGCTGCCCTCAAGGTCGGCGATGGTGCGCGCCACTTTAATAATTCGGTGCTGGGCGCGGGCGGACAGGCCCAGCTTGTGCTCGGCCCGCAGTAAGAGATCACGGCCGCTGGGGAGTAGCGGGCAATCGCGCTGCAAATTCTGCAGCGTAAGCTGGCTGTTGCTTTGCCCTGAGCGCTGCAGCTGACGTTTACGCGCTGCGATAACGCGTTGGCGGATGTCGTCGGAGCTTTCGGCGGGATTGGCATGTTGCAGCTGCCCCGGCGGCAGGCGCGGCATGTGGACGAACAAGTCGATGCGGTCAAGCAGCGGCCCGGAAATGCGGGTGCGGTAGCGAAGGATCTGGTCCGGCGTGCAGCGGCATTCGTGTTGAGGGTCGTTGTGGTAGCCGCAGGGGCAGGGGTTCATCGCGGCGATAAGCTGAAAGCGAGCCGGGTATTTCACTTTGATATTGGCGCGGGCGATGGCAACTTCGCCGGATTCCAGCGGTTCGCGCAGCACATCCAGCACCTTGCGCGGGTATTCGGGCAATTCATCAAGGAACAAAACGCCGGCGTGGGCCAGTGAGACCTCGCCTGGACGCGCCTGACTGCCACCACCAATCAGCGCAACAGCTGAAGCAGTGTGGTGGGGGGCTCTGAAGGGGCGTCTTTCGTCCAGCAGGTTTTCACTCTCACCGGCGACGGAATAAATTGAACAGGTCTCCAGCATCTCGGTGCGATTCAGTGGCGGCAGAATGCTTGGCAGTCGGGAGGCCATTAATGTTTTCCCGGTTCCCGGCGGGCCGCTAAAAAGAAGGTTGTGACTGCCCGCAGCGGCAATTTCCAATGCACGCCGGGCGCCAGCCTGGCCGACAATATCGGCAAAGTCGCCGTGCTCACACGGCGTGTCGGTTGGCTGGGGCGTAGCACTCCCGGGCAGCGAGGGGGTGAACTGCCCCTGCATCAAGGCAGCGGCTTCATTCAAATTGTTGACTGGCAGCAGGCCTGCTTCGCTGAAAGCCTGGCTTTCAGCTGCATTGCTGGCGGGGAGTACCATCTGTCGGCGCTGGGATTCGCACTGGATAACCGCGGGCAGACAGGCATCGATACGTCTAAGCTCGCCTGTTAGTCCTAGTTCGCCGAGAAACTCAAGGTGGGGTAGTCGATCGGCGCAAATCTGACCGCTGGCGATAAGGATGCCCAGGGCAATCGGCAGGTCAAAACGGCTACCGTCTTTGGGGATATCTGCCGGGGCCAAATTGACTGTAATGCGTCGCGCAGGAAATTCGAACTGAGTATTAACGAGTGCCGAACGCACTCGGTCGCGACTTTCGCGTACCGACGCTTCGGGCAAGCCGACAATATGGAAGGCGGGCAGCCCGTTGGACAGATGGACTTCAATGGTGATTAGTGGAGCGTCGATGCCGATCCGGGCCCGACTGTAGACAAGCGCAAGTTGCATGGCTTCCTTCCCTGGAAGTGATTGTGTTTTTGATGGCTTTGACGTCCCCTACCGGGCGTCGATTTCAGCCTGCAATTGTTGAAGCTGCTGCTCCAGTGCTTCGAGCTTTTCCCGGGTGCGGGCAAGCACCGCCGACTGGGCATCGAACTCATCGCGCGAAACCAGATCCATGCGATTAAAGGCTCCCTGCATCAGCACACGAAGTTTGGCCTCAATGTCTTGCTGCACCTGTGCCCCATTCGCAAGCTTGCTGGCTTGCTGCACCAGCTGTTCAATAAAGTCTGTTTTTGCCATCTGCGCGCGCCTGTAACACTGTGAAATCGAGCGGATTCGTGACTGGCCAAAGCAGGAGAATGGCCAGCGCTGATTGAACAGTTTTCTTTCTGTTCACTGCTGACAGTTTATCGTAAATTGACTGCCAATGTATCTTGTAGCTGGAGTCATAAAGGTGAAATTGAAATCATTGGGTTTACTCTATCTCGCGGTGTCGGCAACTGTGCTGGCTGCAGACACCCTGCGTGTCGGTGCGGGAGAAACCTGGCGGGTGACTCCCGATCAGCAAGTCCTACAGCTTGATCGTCTGATTCTCGGTGAGGGCGCCCGCGTCGAATTTGCCGAGGGAGTGGATGCCTGGCAGCTCAGTGCCGCCAGCGTCGAAGTCGGGAAGGGCGTTGTTATCGATGCCCGCGGTAAAGATGGCGCCGCGGGGATGGCGGGTGAGGATCGAACACTTGCTGCAGCGGATTGTGAAGACGGCGTCAAAGGTGGTGTTGGTGGCAAGGGCGAGCCTGGCGGCAAGGGCGTTGATCTGGCCTTGAGTCTGGGTTTGTCGACGTTGGGCTCTCTGCAGATTATCAGCGACGGTGGTGCCGGTGGCCCGGGTGGGCCCGGTGGTCAAGGTCAGCACGGAGGAGGCATTAGCAAATGTCGCGGCGGTGATGGTGGTGCGGGCGGCGACGGTGGCGCAGGCGGTGATGGCGGGCCGGCTGGCAGCATTTCGCTGGTGTACTGGACTCAGGGCGATAGTATCGACATGACTGCTGTAAACCGTCGGGTGAGTTTTTCCAGTGCGGGCGGCGAAGCCGGTGCTGGTGGTTGGGGCGGTGCCGGCGGCGCGGCTGTGGAAGGTCGTTATATGAGAGGCAGCTTTGGGGGCAACAAGAAATGGCTGGCGGGCGGAGAGCCCGGTCAAACAGGCGCACCGGGCACAGCTGGAAGCCCGGGGCGCGCTCTGCAGGCGCAGGTCCAGCAGGATTTCGCCAAGCGCCCCGGCGGGCGGGAGCTACAGTCCAAATCTGTACAATTGCCAGTGCTGGTTAATAAAGATACAGTAAACGTGTCACAGCGTGTGCACCAGCTGGAAATGCAACTTAAAGTGCTCGAGCAGCGCCTGCAGAAGTTGGAGCAGCAGTCTCGTTAAAGCCTGACGCCAGCATTATAAAAACAAAGAGGGTCCACGGGAGAATTCAGATAAACCTTATCTAGACAGAGCACCATTATGGTGCGCGCCGACGGCCCAGTGCAACATAAGCGGCCAGCCCGATTGGCAGCCTCAGAGCTGCCCAAGTCTTTCTTCCCTCTGAAATAATGGAAATTCCTTTCATTTTCATTAGGTTATATCATTAATTTAACTTAGAATCTGGATTTTTGTTGTGTTTTGTTGTAACTTGGTGCGCTAGGGGGAGAATGCACCTAAATTGGCCATGCTGTTGTAGGGCATTTAACTCCAGTTACGGCATAAGTCGCTTTAAGTCTTTGAAATAAAAGCGATTAGATGAAGTTGGCACGAGCTGTGCTTTATCGAAGCCAACGAATGCTGCCGTGACGTGCTAGCACATAAAGAAAATCAACGTGGAGAAACACACATGAAGAAAGTAAAAAACCTGCTGACGACTAGTGCTGCTGCTGCAGCGATTGCTCTGAGCGCCACGCCTGCCATGGCTGAACTTGAAGCCAGTGCGGCTGTTTCCAATATATACGTCTTCCGAGGTGTAGATCAGGGCGGCGGCAACGGTGCTGTATCGGGTGACTTGGTTTACAGCAGCGACACCGGCCTTTACGTCGGCACCTGGGTATCCAGTGCTGGTGGATTCAGCAACGGTGGCGAGATCGATACCTTTGCTGGCTGGAGCGGCGAGTTCGGTGGATTCGGCATTGATGTTGGTTTGCTCGACTACTACTACCCGGGTGCAAACGGCGCGGCTGATGACTGGGGTAAAGGCCTGACCGAAGCCTACCTCGGCTTGAGCTTTGCGGGTGTAGAGTTCTACTACTACGACCAGATCAGCGGTAAGTCCACTGCGCTCGACGACAACACCTACATGTCACTGGGCTACGGCATGGGCAAATTCTCTGCCGTACTGGGCATGGCTGATTTCGAAGAGGCGACCGGCGCGACCTTCGATAATGACTACATGCACTTGGATGTGTCTTACGCTTACAACGACAACCTGTCGTTCACCCTCACGCAGATCGTTGATAAAGATGACGAGCTGGTGATGGAAGACGACCTGCAAGTTGTTGTGTCGTACAGCATCCCGCTGAACTAAGTACCATCCCGGCCGGCGCCTCCGCCGGCCGGATTTAATCAACCAGTTTCGAACCGGGCGTGTGTGCTGATCCATACACCGTATAGAGGAGATTTGTCTCATGAAACTGATCACAGCTGTAATCAAGCCATTTAAATTGGATGATGTACGCGAGGCACTATCGG
>JBFKDP010000228.1:0-6664 GCA_041619575.1 Litorivivens sp. | reverse complement strand
GCCGGGCTACAAATTGGCGATGTCGTTGAGCTGGAAGTAAGAGGGGATGAGATCGTGATTAAGCCCGCCGCCCCGCGTTATACGCTCGAACAATTACTGTCCGCGTCCGGGGCGGACGCCCTTGGTCGAACAGAAGAGGATGCGGCCTGGTTAGATTCCAAGCCTGCGGGCAGGGAGGACATCTAGGTGCCCGCAAAATACGTCCCCAGACGCGGGGATATTATCTGGACGGACATTGATCAGGCCACCGGCCAAGTATCCCAGCCCGCGATGGTTTTGTCCCAGGAGCCATTTAACCAACAGATCCAGCTCGCACTCGTGGCGCCAATCGCGAATTGTGTGCGCGGGCACGGTTTTGAGGTGGTTCTTGAAGGGGGTGAGATCCAGGGCGCTGTCCTTTGCCAACAAGTGCGCACTATCGACTACGAAAGCCGTGGCGTTAAGTTCGCGGAAAAGGCGCCCGACGAGATCACGCAGGACGTTCTCGCCAAGGTCCGCGTATTGGTGAGCTGAAAGACAGACAATATAAGAGGGAACGATGCCAAAAACACAAACCACCTACCTGCAGTCGACGATCGAAAGTCTCGAATCAACCCTTGCCCTAGCAAAAGCAGGTCTGCGAGAGGCCAAGGCCAGTGAAGAACTGGATCGCCGCCAATCCGCTGATATTGCCAGCTATTCAAGACCGCAGATGCAGCGAGCAGTCGCCGAGCTGAAGGACGGCGACCTCAATGATGACGCGCTTTTTCTCGCCCTGTTTGAGCGCGCAGCCAAACTGGCTGAGGGTAAGGCAAAAGAGATCATACTGAAGTGGGTCAAAACATTAGACCGGCCAACACAAGAGCATCTGTATCGACAGGCTGAATTTCAGAAGATGCTGGGCCAGCTCCGCCCTGAAGTCGCCGAGGACATAATAGCCGTCACTCAGGGGCGGGGCTCCATTTTTCGTGAATCGATGTAGAAAGCTACCGATAGGACTATCCAAGGCTAAGAATGAACGCAATTGAAATTGAACAGGCTATCTCCGAACTTGCAGAGCAACCATTCGATAAAGAAGAATTCCCGTTTGCCTTTCTTGAGTCGTTTGGCAACAAGGCCACGTATATCAAAAAACTTCGCTCAGGCTCTGCGAACAAGTCTGATCTTGGCGGTGTACTGCAAACAAACAACATACACATTGTTGTCTGCGAAAAAGGCAAGGTTTCAGCAACGCTTGGTAAAATCAAGGAAAGCCCCGCGACGAAAAAAGGGAAGGTTAAATTCGGCTTGGCAACCGACGGGCATGCGCTGGAAGCTGAAGACTACAATTCGGGCGAGACGATCGCCTGCGAGTATCCAGACTTCCCAAACCACTTTGGCTTCTTTCTTCCTTTGGCGGGTATCTCTACCGTCAAACAAATACGCGACAATGCCTTTGACATAAAGGCGACCAGTCGCCTAAACAAGCTATACGTACAGCTTCTCGACGAAAACCCGGATTGGGCTGGCTCCGACCGCCGAGAAGACATGAACCATTTTATGGCTCGGCTTATATTCTGCTTCTTTGCAGAGGACACGAATATATTCGCGGGTACGGATCTGTTCACGAAAACTGTTGAACAGATGAGCGACCGTGATTCTAGCAATACCCACGAAGTGATCTCTGAGCTTTTCAGGGCCATGAAAACGCCCATTGCGGAGCGAACCAAGGCAAAGCTCCCCAGGTGGGCAAATGCCTTCCCCTACGTGAATGGCGGCCTGTTCGACGGTGGTACAGAATGCCCAACATTCAGCAAGATCGCCAGATCGTACCTGCTGCATGTTGGTGGGCTCGACTGGACGAAGATTAATCCAGATATCTTCGGCTCCATGATTCAGGCTATCGCTGATGATGATGAGCGTGGCGAGCTAGGGATGCACTACACAAGTGTCCCCAATATTTTGAAAGTTCTGAATCCGTTATTTCTTGATGATCTTCGCAAATCGCTAGATGAGTGTGGAAATAATCAGCGAAAGCTGCTTAACCTAAGAAAACGCATAGCACGTATTCGTATTTTCGATCCAGCTTGTGGGTCCGGTAATTTTCTCGTAATTGCTTACCGAGAACTCCGCGCCATAGAAAACTCAATCAATGAACGACGCGGCGAGGCTGGCCGAAAAACTGACATCCCAATAACAAACTTTCGAGGTATTGAACTCAGAAACTTCTCCTCCGAGATCGCACGGTTAGCGCTAATAATTGCGGAGTATCAATGCGACGTAAAATACCTTGGTCAGAAGGATGCGCTAATCGAGTTTCTGCCGCTATCGGCTGAGAATTGGATAACCTGTGGAAACGCTTTGCGACTAGATTGGCTTAGCATTTGCCCACCAACAGGCGTCGGCGTGAAACATAGTGCGGATGATTTGTTTGAAACTCCGCTAGATCAAAGTGAAATAGACTTTGAGAACGAGGGTGGTGAAACATATATTTGCGGAAATCCTCCCTACAAGGGTGGGACAGAGCAAACGGAACAACAAAAACAGGATATGTCTCAACTCTTCTCAAGCGTATCATCAACTTGGAAGTCCTTAGACTATATTAGCGGGTGGTTGTACAAGGCCGCTATGTATTCTCGCTCAACTACATCTAAGTCTGCTTTCGTAAGCACCAACTCCATCTGTCAAGGTGAGCAGGTTGCGCGGTTATGGCCACTCTTGTTCAAGCTAGGACAAAGCATTGATTTTGCCTACACATCCTTCAAGTGGGCTAATCTAGCTGCGCATAATGCAGGCGTCACGGTTATCATTGTAGGCTTATCACCGAATAGTGGTGATAAAAGAATATTCTTTAAAGACGCCCAAGGTGAATTCAAACAAGCCCAAGTTAGCCACATTAATCCATACCTTGTGGCGGGAAAAGATATATTTATCACCCCTCAATCCAAACCCAGAAATGGGCTTTCTCCGATGGTCAATGGAAGTAAAGCTGCCGATGGCGGGGGCTTAATATTGTCTCAAGATGAAAGATTGGATTTGATTTCGTCTTCCAGCAGAAGCGCCAATTACATTAGGCCGTACTTTGGATCAGATGATTTTGTAAAAGGAAAATTTCGCTACTGCATTTGGATTGATGATAATGACAAGAGCGATGCTTTAAATATCGAAGGAATTGCTGCTCGATGCAAAGTTGTTCGTGATTTTCGCCGTGATAGTAAAAAAGCACTGACCAAAAAAGGTGCCTCTACCCCTCACTTATTCCAACAAGTAAGACAAAGCGGAAATGAGCGAATACTTTTTATACCCAGGGTGAGTTCAGAGAGGAGAGAGTATTTGCCTGCCGGTTTCCTTCCTGAAAGGGCGATTTTGGCCGACAGTGCCTTTGGTATATTTGATTGTCCCATGTGGAATATGGCCGTTGTCGTGTCCAAACTACATTTGGTGTGGATCGCTACTGTTTGCGGCCGGTTAAAAACGGACTATCGCTACTCTAACACATTGGGGTGGAATACATTTCCCGTGCCAACACTCACAGAAAAAAATAAGTCGGACCTTGCCCGCTGTGCCGAGAACATCCTTTTGGCGCGAGAGTCCCATTTTCCCCGCACGATAGCGGAACTTTATGACCCTGAAAAAATGCCACAGAATCTCCGCGAAGCCCACGAGCAAAATGATGAGGTGCTGGAGCGAATCTATATCGGCCGGCGCTTTAAAAACGATACTGAGCGACTGGAAAAGCTATTCGAACTCTACACCAAAATGACAAGCGCTAAATCGGCTAAGGAATCCGCATGAACGATAAGATCACCGCGCCGCCGGCAGTCTCCGTAACGTATGCAGGAGACGGCAGCTCTACCAAATCCAATGAGCTTGGCATGCGCGCCATGCAGGAACGTGCTTACGAGCGCCGTGGTGAGCAGTACCTACTAATCAAATCTCCGCCGGCCTCAGGAAAGAGTCGGGCCCTTATGTTTATCGCCCTGGATAAGCTGGAGAACCAGGGGCTTCGCAAGGCGCTGGTCGTTGTACCGGAGAAATCCATCGGGGCGAGTTTCAACAACGAACCGCTGAGCAAGTTTGGATTCTGGGCTGACTGGACAGTGGAGCCCAAGTGGAATCTCTGCAACGCGCCAGGGGAGGATGGTAGCAAGGTGCGTTCGGTTAAGAGCTTTCTGGACAGCCCCGACAAAGTTCTTGTCTGTACGCATGCCACATTCCGGTTTGCCGTTGAGCAGTTTGGAATCGAGTCATTTGACGGCTGCCTGATCGCCGTAGACGAATTCCACCATGTTTCAGCAAACCCGGACAATGTGCTTGGAAACTATATGGCGGATCTCATCGAGAGAGACAAGGCCCATATTGTTGCAATGACTGGCTCATACTTCCGAGGCGACGCCGATGCCGTGCTGATGCCGGAGGATGAAGCCAAGTTTGAGACCGTGACCTACACGTATTATGAGCAGCTAAACGGCTACACTTACCTGAAGCATTTGGATATCGGGTATTTCTTCTACTCGGGGTCCTATGCGGACGACATTTTGAAGGTGCTCAACCCAGAAGAAAAAACCATCGTTCATATCCCTAGTGTCAATTCCCGCGAAAGCACCAAGGACAAGATCAAGGAAGTGAACCATATCTTGGATGAGCTGGGCGAATGGCAAGGAACGGACGAGAAGACCGGCTTTCAGCTTGTTCGCACGCCCTCGGGCAAAACCCTTCGGATTGCTGACCTCGTTGATCCAGACCATCAAGCCCGCATACAGGCCAGTCTCCGGGCCCCTGAGATGCGCACAGATCGCGACTACGTGGATATCATCATTGCCCTGGGGATGGCTAAAGAGGGCTTTGACTGGATCTGGTGCGAACATGCCCTTACCGTGGGCTATCGTTCAAGCCTGACAGAAGTAGTTCAGATTATTGGCCGGGCAACCCGTGACGCGCCTGATAAGACGCACGCTCGCTTCACCAACTTGATCGCAGAACCCGATGCGTCCGCCGAAAATGTCACAGAGGCCGTAAACGACACCCTGAAAGCGATAGCGGCAAGCCTACTGATGGAGCAGGTGTTGGTACCGCGCTTCGAGTTCCGACCAAAGAATCGAGATAATGGCCCTGAGCCCGGCTATGACTATGGTGAAGAGGGTTATCAGCCAGACGGGACAAATGTCGGCATCAATGACACCACGGGTAAAATACAGATTGAGATAAAGGGGCTTGCCGAGCCCAAGTCGCCAGAAGCCCAGCGGATCTGCATTGAAGATATCAATGAGATCATTGCCCCTTTGCTTCAGTCTAAAGATATTGTGGAGCGCGGACTATTCGACGATGAGGTTGTGCCGGAAGAAATCACGCAAATCGCGATGGGCAAGATCATCAAAGAAAAGTACCCCGAGCTGGAGGCCGAGGATCTGGACGCTATTCGTCAGCACGCGATCGCGGCATTGAATTTGACGCAGCAAGCGAAGCGGGTCCTACGCAATGACAATGAAGGCGACAAGACTTCTGGTGACGGAAACGCGGCCGCCAATACCGCCTTCGTAAAAGGCGTACGCAAGTTTGTGACCGACGTACGCGATCTCGACATTGATATGATTGACCGCATTAATCCCTTCAGTGAGGCCTATTCCATACTCGCCAAAACTATGAGTGAAGCGAGCTTAAAGCAGGTTGCCGCGATTATCTCCAGCAAGAAGACCAAACTGACACCCGACGACGCCAAGGAACTGGCGATACGCGCACTGGCCTTCAAGAAAGAGCGTGGCCGCGCCCCATCGCCTACTGCGGCCGACCCCTGGGAACAAAAACTTGCCGAGGGCGCCAAGGCATTTATACGTTTCAAAGAGGAAGGGCGCTATGACAGTTGATCTCGACGATCTAGCCGCTGGCCTTTCTGAGTTTGCCGATAACCGAAAGAAGCAAACCCGGACACCGGCAGACGAGCGCATCATTTCCGGTTTTGAAGAGATCTGTCGTTTCGTCGAAGAGCAAGGTAGGGCTCCCGCCAACTATCCTGACCGGGATATTTTTGAACGTCTCTACGCCGTTCGGTTGCAGCGCATCAAGTCACTGCCTGACGCTGTGGAGCTGGTGTCCGCGCTTGACGCCCATGGCCTGCTCTCGCAAGCAGGTGAGAGTGACAGTCCATCGGGCGACAGCATTGATATCGATGAGCTAAGCGCGGCGCTGGGTGATGATTTTTCAGACGGCGATTTAACGGAGCTGAAGCACGTTAGATCTTCTGCCGAAAAGCGAGCAGCCGAGGAGATTGCGGCCCGGGCACCCTGCGCGGATTTCGACAAATTCAAAGCCCTGTTTGAAACGATTCGTGCGGAGATCCGAAGCGGGGAGCGTTTGACGGCGCCCTTTGGGAAGGACGCGCAGGTAGAGCTTGGTGATTTCTTTATTCTCGATGGTTTGACCGCTTACGTCGCGAGTGTCGGCGAAGAGTTCTTTAACGATGGTCAAGACCGCAAGGATGCCAGGCTACGGGTCATCTTCTCGAATAAAACCGAGTCCAATCTACTGCGAACTTCGCTCCAGAAGGCACTCCACAAAGACGAGGCTAGCCGGCGGGTTGCTCGTGAGCGTAAGGACAGCCTGTTTGCGGATACAAACGCCGCCCTTGAGGAAGGGGACGTTGAATCAGGCACGATCTATGTTCTGCGCAGCCAATCCAATGAGGAATTCATCGTAACGAACCGGCAGT
>JBFKDP010000227.1:0-6731 GCA_041619575.1 Litorivivens sp. | reverse complement strand
TCTCCTACAAGACCATCAAGGCTAAAAACCGGCGTTAGATTGACATACATAAATACATTTGATCTAAAATTATTTCTCCATTATGCCGATTTAACTTTTAATACCGCGACATTAATCACAATTTCACATTTTAACACCCAGAAAATACTCCCTTGACGCGAGACACCCGCTCCACTCATATCCAGCCTTCTCCAAAGGGCTTGCGTACTTCACGATTGGGCTTTTTTGTGATATTGCGCTACACTTGCACCAACGAGTGACCTGAATACCGCAAGTCACCGGGACGGCAGGAAAAACGAGAATACTGATGCCTGGCTACCTGATCCGCACATACGCACTGATTTGCCTGCTTTTGGGCGGGTTTTCAAGTGCTTACGGAATAGGGCTTGGCGAGGCAGATTTGCGCTCCAGACTGGGTTCACCACTGGACCTCAGCATCCCCATTCACCACCTTGGTGACTTGTCCGGCCAGGACATCCGCATCGCGCTGTCAGCACTAAAAGACAACATCTCCGGCCACCCGCTCGACTCCATGGTGGGCAGCAAATATCAAATCGATTTTGACAGCGACACTAACTCCATCAGACTTCGCTCAGACGAAGCCGTTATGGAACCTTACCTTGCCTTCACGCTGAGTGTGCGATGGCCTCGAGGCTATTTGAAACGCGACTACACACTGTTAATGGATCTGCCTGCAGTTCACAAACCCGCGCAGCACGAAATCGTAGTCAGTGTCCCGGCCAAATCGAGCACAAAACGCCCAACAGAAAAAATATACACACCGGCAAAAGCCCCGGTAAAAACAGCTTCAAATGAAACTTTCAAACCCTTGCCCCCACCGGCCCAACCTCCAGCCAGTGTTAGTTCAAATAGCGACTTCCGCGACGGCCAATACCGGGTAGCGCGAGGCGATTCTCTCTGGCGTATCGCTACCCGCCTCAGCCGTCTCCGCGACGGCGACCACGGGCAGTGGATGGCCAGCGTCTACCAAAACAACCCACAAGCCTTTATCGCCGGCAGGCCGGATATTCTCAAAGAAGCCTACCTGTTAACTATCCCGAATGAGTGCACATCCACACGGATGCAGCTCGCCGCAGACGGCAAGACATTTACCCTGTCCGGGCCTGCGGGACAAGTAGTCGCTGACACAGAATCCCCCATCCAAGAGCAGACCCTGCCAACCGAACTTACGGCAAGCAATGCCGAGAATTCTCCACCCGTGCTTCAGTACGACGGCAAGGATTTTGTCAGCGACCCCTACGCCGATAGCGAGCACACTCAAGTACCTCTATCATCTCTGGAACTCTATTCACTCGAAGATGATGCCCAGGTCGAAACTGCCGAGGCTCAAGCTCCCGAACAAAGCCCTGAGGTCGCACTGGCAATCGAGACAACAGGCAATCACTCGGCGGAGTTGGTCGCCACACAGGCGAATCGCCAACGCGTAGAAATTCTTGAACAGCAACTCGAGCAGGCACTGGCGCTTATAGAAAAGCAGAATCAGCAGTCTCGCTTGTTCGCGCCCCAGAATACACTTGTGACTAGCGCCGTACCTGCCAGCGCAGAACTAAGCAACCCCGCCTACCTATTCCGGGCATTTGGCTGGCTGGCACTGGGAATGTCTATGGTAATGGGTTACATCATGTATCGAGATCGTGGCGGCCCTAAGATGTTTGTTCTACAACGTAACCGTCGCAAACGCGACTTTGCCTCTATGCTCGAACGCAACTAGCTTAAAATACCCACACCGAAAAATATAAAAAGGGCCAGCACACCGCTGGCCCTTTTTCTTTTCGGAGCGCTAACGACAGACTAAGGATTAAAATCCGACCACGTCAGCAACTGCGTTGAGGGCCCGACAAAACCGCCCGTGATGGCATAGTTCAATGCCCGCTCAAGATTGACAACACCGTTAGTAACCGGCGCCAAGCCAACGCGGACACCAACATCACTCAATACAGCGAGGGCGCGACCATCTTCGTGTAGAACTGCACTGCCACTATCTCCGGGCAGGCCGGTGCTGTCTGTGCTTATCCGGTAGGCAAGACCACCAGCGACGATCTGCCTCACCTCGCCACGCTTTTCCTCTAGGTCATTCACGCCACCATGCGCGGGTGATTGGCCATAACTAAATACCGCATCGCCAATCTCCGCAAGCTCCGTAAAAAGAGCTGTCGGGCCACCAAAACCAATCGCCGCAGGATGGATATTGTCTAGATCGTCAGGGTGGATTTGAACTAGTGCAAAATCGTTCAATGCGCATAAATCAGAACCGGGACTTTCGCCACGACTCTGCATGGCCGACCAGCTGCTATAAACAAGAGTTCCCGGACGAGACGCATTTTCAATGGTCACCTGATTAAAACCCAATACTTCATTTCTGCTCTCACAGGGATCGGTACCATTATTCGTGTCCTGACTAAAGCAATGAGCGGCGACGCCTATATAGACCGTCACTGCATTTTCCGCAAAGAGGAAATTGGAGGTGCAGCTGCCGTTGCGAGAACTGATCTCGACACCGGGCCGTATTTGCGAGGTTGACGGCGCGCCAAACTGATCTTCCGACAAATCCGGGTCAGTGGGGGCAGCGCTGCCTGATCCACCTCCCGAACTATTGCAGGCCGACAAAAGCAGCATAGCGCAGGGAAGTAAAACAGAAAATTGTGATAATTGAGGGCGACCAGCGTACATCTATTTGCACCAGCTTCCATTAATAAGCCAAGCCTACCACCCCAGGCCCGCCCCGCAAAACCCAGGCTCTGGCGCTAGTCGCACTCTGGCTGTAACCTGCATCTTGTAGATGCCAAGTGGAGAGAACTATTAACACAAAACATGTGATCGTTGGCGCAGGCTTCTCCGACCTGGCAATGGCGATCAGAGCTGGTACAAAGACGGCCATTGCGTCACGGACAACTGGCTGCGGCGCCTGATGGAATACCAATGCAGATCCCGTCATTTGCAACCTGATAGTTATGCATTCACCTAAATGACATTACCCGAGTGTAAGCTGGTTTCGCGATATGGCTATCCCCCTTATGGCCGTATAACTTCTAACACTAGCTGCACAACGAGATTGGTGACAGTGTCTGCCCATTGGCTTAAGGAAAGAGCCCACCTATGAAACTTAGTCTGGCTTGGAAAGCTGCCGCCCTGATTCTGTTGAACGTCGTGCTAACCTTTAGCGCCGGTTTGCTGGCACGCAATTACGTGCTTAACCCTGAGCTCGCCAAAATAGAGCTGATTAACGATAAAAAAGTATTGCACCAGCTTGAAGTTATAGAAGACCTGACCAAACGCAATATGGCCGAGTCGGTCAACCGGATTAAGGTATTCGCCAGTCGCGTGAAAAATAGCAACTGGGTCGACTTTGCGGCAGGACTCACCGAGCTGGCCGCCTCCAGTGACATCAGCTTTGCTATAGCCGCGAATTCCGACGGCAGCCTGCTTCAGGTCCGCCCCGGATCACGCTTTAACCCGGAAAACCTGCTCTCACCGGCGCAAATAGCACTTATTTTGAAAACGGCCGCTAAGGTTTCAGCGACAGACACACCCCTAGTTAATTTGATCACAACCCAAGAGGACGCACTCGTCGTCGCGATCGACCGCCTACCGGACATCGAGCAGCTGGACGTCTTGCACCCCTCCGTTTTCATCGCAGTAAACCGCATCAATGGCGAGTTTATTGCCAGAGTGAATCGGCTCACCGGTGTCGATATACGCTTGATCAACCAAGGAGAGTTTAGCACCCTCCTCAGCGCAGCCAAGGCACTGTCCGGCCTCAGAACCATAGACGATGAACTGCTCTGGAGTGTTCGCAATCTTGAAGGAGAGCGTGTCATCATGGCAGCCGTCAGTCTCCCTCCTCGTAGCTACGACGATCAGCTGGTGAGCCCGACACTGGCGATAGCATTGCTGATCACGCTACTGACCTGGTGCATTGCGATCTGGCTAATACATCGCACCATCATCAGGCCAATGAACCAGGCTAGCGCCACTTTGCAAGAGATCTTGCAGGACAAAGATTACGCCCGCCAACTTCACTACCGGCACCGGGATGAATTTGGCCGACTGGTGGCCTTTTGCAATCAACTGCTGGGTATGGTCAACCACCATACCAACGAGCTGGAAATGCTCTCGTTGACCGATCCGTTGACCGAACTTGGCAATCGGCGCGCCTTTGATATCCAAGCCCAAAAGTATTGGGCGCTTGCCGAGCGCAACACTACCCGCATGGCGCTGATCGCGTTCGATATCGATTACTTTAAATCTTACAACGACCGCTACGGACATCCGGCGGGCGATAAAGTGATTGCGTCCTTTGCAGGCATTCTCGAACGGAATTTCAAGCGCGGCAGCGACGTCGTCGCCCGTGTGGGCGGCGAGGAGTTTCTGGTCGTGACTCAAGACACACCAGCAGGGGCCTGCCAGGTGCTGACTAATAGGGTCTTACAGGATTTCAGGGAAATGAAGATTGAACATGCTGATAACCCTACAGGCTTCGCAACCGTCAGCGCTGGCGTTTTCCAAGCGACTCCTGATGTAAATTTAAGCTTGGAGTTAGCCCTGAATCGCGCCGACGAGATCCTCTATTCGGCCAAGCAACAAGGCCGAAACCGCGCGATGCACAGCGACGCATTGGTAGACGCCATCAAGCAGATTAGGAGTGCCGATATTCACAGACTGCCGAGCAAGACGTAAAAGAAAAAGCCCAGTAAATTAATAGACGCCCGAGGATCGGGCAAGAAAGATACTGAACACACTGAATGTGGTTACGACGACGAGCAGCATGATAACCATACGCAGGGGCTTGAAAGGCTTTCTTGGTGTGTCGTTGTAGCCCGTCTTCAGGTACTCGTCCACACGCTTTTGGTCTTCGGGGTACAGTTTGCGCTCGTTACTCATAGCATTCACACATCGGGTGGATAAAAGCGAATTATCTCACCCGATGCGCTGGAGGCCAAGCCGCCGATTGAAGACCTAAAAGGCTTCGACCGGCATATCCATTAGCAATGAGCTACCGGCACGGACAGACTCTGCCTGCGCGTGCGCCTGCGGCAGTAAGCGCTGCATAAAGAAGCGGGCGGTGTGCAGCTTGCCAGCATAGAATTCATTTGCTGAATCCGCCTGCAGTGCCGCCTCAGCCATTCGCGCCCACATGTAGGCAAAGATGGTCAGGCCGGCGACATTGAGGTACTCAACAGACGCAGCCCCGATCGCGTGGGGATCGTCACCGGCCTCTTTCAGAACGCTCGCTGTCAGCGCTTCCAGCTCATCAACCGCTGCCCGCAGGGGCTGCACAAACTCGCTCATAGTGGCATCGCTGGTCGAGTCAGCGTAATCACGCATCTCCTGAATAAGCACACCCATGTTACGGCCACCGTTGGCCACAACTTTACGGCCCATCAGATCCAGCGCCTGAATACCATTGGTGCCCTCATAAATTTGTGCAATGCGTACATCGCGCACCAGCTGCTCCATGCCCCACTCACGCACATAGCCGTGACCACCAAAGACCTGCTGGCCAATCACAGTAGCTTCCAAGCCCTTGTCCGTCAGGAATGCTTTCGCTATAGGCGTCAGCAATTCCACCAGGCCGGCACCGCGCTTTTGCACCTCGCCCGCACCAAATTTGGCTGTATCGAGTTGCTGTCCGACAAACACCGCAAACGCACGGCCCGCCTCTACGTAGGCTTTTTGTGTGAGCAGCATGCGACGCACGTCTGGGTGCACCATCAGCGGATCAGCAGGGCCTTCCTTATTGACCGGTCCCGCAGGTGAACGGCTTTGCAGGCGTTCATTGGCGTAATCAAGCGCGCCTTGGAACGAGGCAGCAGCAAGACCAAGCCCCTGCACACCAACGGACAGGCGCTCGTAGTTCATCATGGTAAACATGGCTGCCAGACCCTTGTTGATCTCGCCTACCAGGTAACCCTTGGCACCATCGAAGTTCATCACACAGGTCGCGGAAGCGTGGATACCCATTTTGTGCTCAACAGAGCCACAGCTGACGCCATTGCGCTCACCGAGGCTTCCGTCGTCGTTGACGTGGAACTTCGGCACCAGAAACAGAGAAATCCCTCTGGAGCCCGCCGGCGCATCTGGCAACTTCGCCAGCACTAGGTGAATAATATTCTCCGTGAGATCGTGCTCGCCACCGGTAATAAAAATCTTGGTGCCGCTGATGCTGTAACTGCCGTCCGCCTGCGGCTCGGCCTTGGTGCGAATCATTCCAAGATCCGTACCGGCGTGCGCCTCGGTCAGACACATGCTGCCCGCCCACTGCCCGGAGTACATATTGGGCAAGTATTTGGACTTCAGCTCATCACTGGCGTGATTAGAAATTGCCAGCGCCGCACCTGAGGTCAGCGAGAGGTAGAGCCCCAATGCGATATTGGAGCCGTAACTCATCTCTTCGAACAACAGAACCAACATTTTGGGAATAACCTGACCACCGTATTCCGGATCACCTGCCAAAGCACCCCAACCACCTTCGGCCAAGGCCTTGAAGGCATCAGGGAAACCCTTTGGTGTAGTGACGACGGTATCATTCCAGCTGACACCTTCCTCATCGCCAGAGCGATTCAAGGGCGACATCAGGTTCTGGCTGATTTTTGACGCCTCATCCAGGATGGCATCCGCCAGCTCCCGGTTTACGTCTTCCAGACCAAGGTCGGCCCAAAGTTTTTCCGCTTGAAATACGTCATGCAGTACAAACTGCATATCCCGCAAAG
>JBFKDP010000226.1:0-6774 GCA_041619575.1 Litorivivens sp. | reverse complement strand
GGCTGAAGAGAGCAGGGTGTTGGTAGTTTTGCCGACATCCTGTTCAGCTGTTGTTCATGGCGCTCCAATACAATGCCTATCAGATATGGTGGTTTGGGCTTTTGCCCTGTAAGGAGCGCTTCATGCCTCGCATTGTCAGTCTGATTGTCTGTGCGGTCAGCCTAATCGGCTGTGCCTCGGCACCGGTCTCTACAGACTATGACCCCTCATTTTCCTTTGCCTCAGTGCGCACCTATGCGTGGCTGGATACCGGCAAGCCTGATGCGGACGTAGCAGTCGAGCCCAGTCATCACGCGAATGATCTTATGCGTAACCGTATACGCCAAGCCCTGGAGTCTCAGATGCAATCGCAGGGAATTGCAAAGGTAGCGGGCAAGCAATCAGCGGATATACTGCTGACCTTCCATATGGGTATAGAGACGCGGGTTGAGGTCTATGATTTTCACGACCACTTTGGCTACTACCCCTGTTTTCCCCGCCACTGCAGCCCTCGCTACGCTTACTATCCCGGTGGGATCAATCACGATCATTGGCATACGGAATATCAAGAAGGACGCCTGATTGTCGACATGATATCGCCCCAGAGCAAAAAGCTGGTTTGGCGCGGTATCTCCGAGCGTCGTATGCCTTATATGGAGACGCCTGAGCAGCGACGCCTGTTCATTGTGGATACCGTGGGTAACGTCATGAGTCACTTCCCTCCGGGGCGTCATTCACATTGACAGGGTGGCGGTTGGTCTTGCTCGACGAATAGCTCGAAATCGGCTTGAAACTACGCCACAGATAACAGACAATGTCGCGCCGCGGCCGTAGGCACGGTCGCACGTTATGGTGGTCCTCCCGGTCCCCTCGCAACGATAGATGGCAAACCCCGCCAGGCCCGGAAGGGAGCAACGGTAGCTATCAACTCGTGTGCCGGGGTGTGGCTGGTTGGACCGCCACCTTCCTCCCAATAATTTCAAGATCGGTTCCAGCTGGTGTATCCTAGGCGGCTTTAGCCAATACTTTCCGTCAGCCAATTTAAGGGTCCCAGGCAGATGAGTTATCAGGTTTTAGCACGCAAGTGGCGGCCCCGAACGTTTCGCGAAATGGCCGGGCAGTCGCATGTCCTCAAGGCGCTTGTGAATGCCCTCGATCACGACCGGCTGCACCATGCTTATCTATTCACCGGTACGCGCGGCGTAGGCAAAACAACTATCGCTCGCATTCTGGCCAAGTGCCTGAACTGCGAGAGCGGAGTCAGTTCTGAACCCTGCGGTACCTGCGGTGCCTGCGTGTCCATCAATGAAGGTCGCTTTGTTGATCTAATCGAAGTGGACGCGGCATCAAAGACCAAAGTCGACGATACCCGCGAGCTACTTGAGAACGTACAGTACACGCCAACACGTGGTCGCTATAAAGTCTATCTAATCGATGAAGTTCACATGCTTTCAGGTCACAGCTTTAATGCGCTGCTGAAAACTCTGGAAGAGCCTCCGCCTCACGTTAAATTCCTGCTTGCGACTACGGATCCGCAGAAAATTCCTGCCACGATTCTGTCGCGTTGTCTTCAGTTCAGCCTGAAGAATATGACCCCCGAGCGCATAGTCGAGCACCTCAAACACATACTCGACAAGGAGATGATCAGTAGTGACGATGAGGCCTTGTGGCAAATTGCGCGGGCTGCGGAAGGCAGTATGCGCGATGCCCTGAGTCTCACAGATCAGGCCATTGCATTCGGTGGCGGTAAGTTGCAGGCGCAAGACGTTGCCTCCATGCTTGGCAGTATCGATCGCTCTGCTGTCTGTGACTTGGCAAAGCAGTTACAGCTCGGTGATGCCGGCGGTGTGCTCTCTGTAGTTCATAACTTGGCAGAACAGGGGGTAGACTTCAGCGCAGTGCTGGTAGACCTGATTGGTCTGATGCATCGCATTGCTCTAGTTCAGGCAGTACCGGATGCGCTGGATCGCTCGGAGGCTGATCACGAGGAAGTCAAAACTCTCGCCGAAAATCTGCCCGCTGAAGATGTTCAATTCTTCTATCAAGTGGGCCTGAGTGGACGGCGTGACCTACCGCTGGCGCCAGATGCGCGCAGTGGTTTTGAAATGGTGTTATTGCGGATGCTGGCTTTCAAGCCCGCCGGTGTACATCAGTTGCCGCCGGCAAATGGTGGCGCAGGGGCTACTGGAAATGACAAAGCAAAAAAGCCCTCAGTCCCGGCGAGTGAGGGGCCTGCACCTTCGCAAGCCGGGACTGCTGGCAGCTCTACGCAACAGGCCGGGCCGGGCGCGGCTGCGGCGCCTGTACAGGCTGAGTCTGCGTCTGTAGATGCTTATCAAGCCGACACTACACCTGAGGCAACGCAGTCGCCAAATGCTGAGGAACCTGCTGTTTCCCTGAGATCTCCGCCGAGCCCTCCAACGCAACCTCAGCCTGCTGAGCTTCACAATGCTGATATCGCTGCGGTTGAGACAAGGTCCAGCGTGCGCCTTGCCGATTTGACTCCGGATTTATGGCGCGAGTGCTTTGCTGATTTCGGGCTGGCGGGGCTGTTGCAATCAATTTGTAGTCACTGCGTGCTGGAGCGGGTCGACCTCCCTGAGGCATCGGCAGAGACATCTGCGCCGCGTCTTTACTTCCATATAGATCCAGCTAACGCTAATTTATTGAATGATGCCCATAAAGATCGTTTCGAAAAGGCTCTGACCGGGTATTTTAATTCAGCACTCAGCATCGACTTGCAGATCACCTCCGTAACGCAGGAAACGCCAGCCGAATTTGCGCAGAGAATGGAGCGCGAACACCTGGCTGATCTGCGTGAACTGATACAGGCCGACCCGAATGTGCAGCGGCTTGTTCAGGAATTTGATGCGTCGATCGACGAGTCCAGTATCCGGCCACGACCATCGCACTAAGATAATTGGCCTGTGTCCCTATATGCATATAGGCATGACGCAAGTGGCCAGAGCGGAAAACACCCAACACAGGTAAGTATTGGAAAATAGACAATGCCAGATCTAAATGACTTGATGAAGCAAGCCGGCAAAATGCAGGAGCAAATGCAAAAAGCCCAGCAAGAGCTCGCGCAACAGGAAGTAACCGGTGAATCAGGCGCAGGCATGGTTCGTGTCACCATGAATGGCCGCCATGATGTGAAAAATATCAGTATCGACGACAGTCTTCTGACAGAAGAAAAGACAATGTTGGAAGACCTGATTACCGCCGCCGTGAATGACGCTGTGCGACGTGTTGAGGAAAACAACAAGAATTCACTCGGCAAGATGTTTGGCGGCGCGGGTATGCCCGGCGGCTTCAAGATGCCTTTCTGACAATGCAGTTCAGCCCTGCAATAGAAGAGTTAATTGACGCACTTCGATGCCTACAGGGTGTTGGGCGAAAGTCCGCACAGAGAATGGCGTTTGATTTGCTACAGCATAACCGCCCGGGAGCCAGCACACTGAGTCTGGCCTTGGAAAAGGCGGTACAGACCATCGGGCAGTGTAAATACTGTCGCAGCTTGACGGAATTCGAGGTGTGCTCAATCTGTGCCAGTGAAAAGCGGGACCGATCAATTATCTGTGTGGTGGAATCTCCCGCAGACGTTGTAGCGCTTGAACAGGCGGGGGGCTATAACGGCCAATATTTTGTTTTAATGGGGCATTTGTCGCCGATAGATGGCATTGGCCCCGAAGAGATTGGTATCGACCAGCTGCTGAACCGCGCGAGGGAGTTAGACATTAAAGAGTTGATTCTGGCCACTAACCCCACTGTAGAAGGTGAAGCAACGGCCTATTACATCACCGAGCAACTTCGCCAGATCGGGGTGGGTGTCTCGCGTATTGCGCATGGCGTGCCTCTGGGAGGAGAACTCGAGTACGTGGATAGTGGAACTCTCGCGCACGCACTCAGTGGCCGGCGGCTTGTCGAATGAGCACCGTCGATTTTGATTGGGTAGACACCGATACGTCTCTGGCAAGCTGCGTAAACTATCTGGCCGGGGCGAGTACGCTCGCGGTCGACACAGAGTTTATGCGCACGGACACGTTTTACCCAATCCCTGCATTACTGCAGTTATCCGATGGCCAGAAAATTTTCCTGATTGATCCGCTGCCGATTAGTCAATGGCAACCCCTGCGCGACCTGTTGCTTGACCCGTCAATTATCAAGGTTCTGCACTCGGTCAGTGAAGATATGGAAGTCTTCCAGCGCTTGCTGGACTGCGTTCCCCAGCCTTTGCTGGACACGCAGGTTGGGGCGGGGCTGGCGGGGCTGGGGAGTGGCCTCGGCTACCAGAAACTGATTGATCAGCTGCTCGGTATTTCGGTTGAAAAGGGCGAGACACGCTCTAACTGGTTGCTGCGTCCCTTATCGGATAATCAATGTGTCTACGCAGCCCTGGATGTCGAGCACCTATTACCAGCCTTTCAGCGGATTCAGAGCCGCCTGGAAGGCAGTGACCGTATGGCCTGGTGGCTGGAAGAGGGTGAGCGACAGGTTCGATCCTCTATGCAGTCCACAGAGCCTGAGCAATATTTCAGACGCATCAAGTCTGGCTGGAAACTGAGCCCTGTGCAGCAGGGTCGCCTAAAGGCGGTGTGCGCCTGGCGCGAGGCGATGGCGCGCGAACTGGATATACCCCGCGGACGGGTGATCAAAGACGCTGTCTGCGTTGAGATTGCCCGCAGAGCACCCACCCACCCTGCAGCCCTGGCGGGTATTGCGGATATGCGTGAATCTACTGTGCGCAAGCACGGTGAGCGCATCTGCGAGATTCTGGCTTCGGCCGAGCCGATATCGGCGACCGAAGCACTGACCAGGCCGCTTGAGGGCGGGCAGAAGGCTGTCGCCAAGCAATTGCGGGATGATTTAGATCGGATTAGTGAGGCCATGCACATTCCTCGAGAAATGCTGTTGAACAAGCGTGATCTGGAGGAACTCGTTCGCTCCGGAGGTTTGCCACCTGACCTGCAGGGCTGGCGTACAGAAGCATTGGCCCCCCTGACTGACCGCCTGGCTATGGAGGCCCCATGACATTGATTGTGAGCATTTATCGGAGCCCCAAAAAAGAGGGTACCTACCTTTACGTAGAAAAAGCGCGGGGGCTCGAGCGCGTTCCTGAAGCCTTGTTAAACCAGTTTGGCAAACCGGAACTCGCGATGACTCTGGGCCTGACGCCAGAAAGAAAACTGGCTCGGGCCGATGCGTCAAAAGTCATTGAGGCGGTTACCGATCAGGGCTTCTTTCTCCAGTTACCACCGGTTCCCCCAGCAGAAACCACACGCCAAGACTAAATGGATAAGTACTGGGAAAACAAAAGCATAGGCGAGATGTCTGACGAGGAGTGGGAGCTTCTGTGTGACGGCTGTGGCAAGTGCTGTTTGCATAAGTTGGAAGACGAGGACGACGGCAAGATTTACTACACCTCGGTAGCCTGTCAGTTGCTGGACATTGAAAGCTGTCAATGCAGCAATTACGCTGAGCGCTTTAAGCTTGAACCCACCTGCGTCAAGCTCACGCCGGATGATGTGGATAACCTGCAATGGCTGCCAGCGAGTTGCGCCTATCGCCTGATAGAGAATGGTCAGCCTCTGCCGGACTGGCACCACTTGATATCGGGTGATCGCGAGCTGGTTCATCGGGAGGGGCACTCCATCGAAGGTCGCTGCGTCAGTGAGCGTCATGTGCACCCCGATGAGCTGGTGGAGCATATTGTACATTGGGTTGAGTAGTACTGGAAAATCAAGCTTTAGTGGTTAGTGGGGAAGTAGATGTAATGGATACACAGGCGTATCAGGAATATGTAACGGCGTGGGGCTTCTACTTGGGTGCCTGTGTCGTACTGATAAGCATTGGCTGCTACTGGACTCGGGGCATCCGCAATGACTATCTGCGCGGTATTATTCGACTCTGTGCCAGCGTAATGATGCTGCTGCCCGTTTATCACGAGGATAATGCCGCGGTACTGGTGCCGGCCATGGTTGTGTTGTTTCTGGGTGCCTTTATCGGCAATACCATTGCTGCGGTGAAGGCGGGTAATATTTTGGCCTTTGCGGTCATTGGAGCAGTCATTTCAGCGACTATACTGGTCAAAATCGGACGTCGCTGGCGTGCAAAGCGAGTCGTGCCGGCGGACGAGGTGACCGAAAAGGTAAGTGAACTGGCCGATTGAGGAATTGCTGGCCGGGTGCGGCTTGCATAGCCTCAATCTGGGCTCGGGCAGACCGGCTCGGCCAGACCGGCCTTGGCGAACGCAAATTCAATTTTCAGGTTTTCAACAAAGGATTTACAGGCATGAAGTTTCAGGGTACAGACAACTACGTTGCAACGGATGATTTGCGTTTGGCGGTTGATTCCGCAGTTGCACTGCAGCGACCTCTGCTGATTAAGGGTGAGCCCGGTACAGGTAAAACCATGTTGGCAGAAGAGGTTGCTAAGGGTCTGGGCAAACCCCTGCTACAGTGGCATATCAAGTCAACCACCAAAGCGCAGCAAGGCCTGTATGAATACGATGCGGTATCGCGCCTGCGTGACTCACAACTGGGAGACGAAAAAGTTCACGATATTGCCAACTACATTAAACGTGGCAAGCTGTGGGAAGCCTTCGCCGCTGACGAGCAGGTCGTTCTGTTAATTGATGAGATTGATAAGGCCGATATTGAATTTCCAAATGATCTGCTGGTGGAACTCGATAAGATGGAGTTTTTTGTCTACGAGACCGGTGAAACCATCAGGGCTAAGCACCGGCCGATCATTATCATTACCAGTAACAATGAAAAGGAGCTTCCAGACGCCTTC
>JBFKDP010000225.1:0-6781 GCA_041619575.1 Litorivivens sp. | reverse complement strand
GGATGAACACCACCGCCTGCGACATAGAACTCATGCGTCGTGCCAGCCCTCGCCCAAATCGCAATGCCGATATAGAGGGTAAAACTGGCGCCTACAATCAGATAGGTTAACGTACGTAAATCAAGTGCACTCTCACTCATCGTCGTGCACACCGTACTTTTTATCGAGCCGCCCCATTTTGCGGGCATAGATAAAGATCAGTGCGACAAAGGTGTAAATCGACCCCTGCTGCGCAAACCAGAACCCCAGCTTGTAGCCACCCAGTCGAAATTCATTTAACCAATCAACCAGCAAAATGCCGCAACCAAATGAGACCGCAAACCAGATAGCAGACAGTTTGAACATGAGCGTGAGGTGTTCACGCCAGTAGGATTTGGCGTGATGGTCGGATTGAAAGGCCATGACTGTCCCTTTTTATGTTTGGGGACAGCTTAAGGGATGGAGTGTACGAATGGGAAGGGAAGACAGGTTAGGGTACGAGACGCTGGATGGGAGACGGGAGATGCCAACACAGGCGGCTTCGCAGCATGATGCAACAAAGCCGCACGCGCTTTTGCGTCTCCCGCCTCCCGCCAGGCATCAAGCGCTAGAGCGACAGCACTTTTTCCCCGCGTGCGATCCCGGAAACACCACTGCGCACTACTTCCAGAATGGCAGCATCACCCACCGCCTCCAGGAAGGAATCCAGCTTGTCCGAGGTGCCGGTAATCTGAATGGTGTAAACCGTCGGGCCCACGTCAACAATCTGACCGCGGAAGATGTCGGTGCAGCGCTTGATCTCGGCGCGCTGGGCACCGGTTGCTCTCACTTTTACCAGCATCATCTCGCGCTCGATATGTGCACCTTCCGTCAAATCAACCAGCTTCACCACGTCTACCAGACGATTAAGGTGCTTGGTGATCTGCTCCACTTTATGGTCGTCGCCCACCGTAGTCAGGGTCAGGCGCGAGAGCGTCTCATCTTCAGTAGGCGCAACATTCAGCGATTCAATGTTGTAGCCGCGCTGAGAGAACAGACCAACAACACGCGACAAAGCACCCGGCTCATTTTCCAGCAATACAGCAATTATATGTCGCATCAGGTTCGCTCCGTCTTACTCAACCACATATCACGCATGGAGCCGTTCGGCGCTATCAGCATGGGATAAACATGCTCATGGGGATCTACGTGAATATCCATAAACACCAGGCGATCCTTCATCGCCATCACTTCTTTCAAGGCACCTTCAAGATCGGCCTTTTTATCGACCCGTACGCCGACATGACCATAGGCCTCTGCCAGCTTGACGAAGTCGGGCAAGGAATCTTCATAGGTACTTTCGGCATAGCGACCTTCGTACTGCATGTCCTGCCACTGTTTGACCATGCCGAGGTAGCCGTTGTACAGATTCAGAATTTTCACGGGAATGTTGTACTGGGTACAGGTAGACAGCTCCTGAATATTCATCTGGATACTGCCTTCACCGGTTACGCAGACAACATCACTGTCCGGGAACGCGAGTTTCGCGCCCATGGCAGACGGCAGACCGAAGCCCATGGTGCCCAAACCACCCGAGTTGATCCAGCGCCGAGGGTGCTTAAAGCGATAGTACTGGGCCGCAAACATCTGGTGCTGACCAACGTCAGAGGTCACAAATGCCTCGCCGCCCGTCACCCGCCACAAGGCATCAATGACTTCCTGCGGCTTGATCAGATCAGTAGAGGTGTCGTAGCGGGGCTTAGTCCACAAACCGTGCGCATCACGCCACTCGTCGATCTGCTGCCACCAGTGATCCAGGGCCTTGGTGTCAGGCAGGGATTTGTCCGCCTTACGGGTCTCACGCACGAGCGCCAGCATTTCAGTCAAAACTGAATCAACCGGACCAACTATAGGTACGTCCGCCGCGATGGTTTTGGAGATCGATGCCGGGTCGATATCAATATGAATGATTTTCGCATTCGGGCAGAACTTGTTCGGCGTGTTGGTAACGCGGTCATCAAAACGCGCACCCACTGCCAGAATCACATCACTCTGATGCATGGCATTGTTGGCTTCATAAAAGCCGTGCATGCCAAGCATGCCGAGAAACTGGCGATCGTCACCCGGATATCCACCCAACCCCATCAGGGTATTGGTCACAGGGTAGTTAAGCTCACGCGCCAACTCGGTCAAAACGCCCGAGGCGTTACCTTGAATAACACCACCGCCGCTGTAGATAACGGGGCGCTTGGCTTCCAGCAGCAACTGCGCGGCCTTTTTGATTTGGCCCGAATGTCCACGCGATGCAGGCGTGTAGGAGCGCAGCTTGACCGACTTCGGGTAGCGGTACTCAAACTTGTCCACCGGATTGGTAATATCCTTGGGCAGATCCACAACGACCGGCCCCGGCCGACCACTGGACGCCAGGTAAAACGCTTTTTTCAAGGTCTCAGGAATATCCTCGGCTTTTTTGACCATAAAGCTGTGCTTCACGATCGGGCGAGAAATGCCGACCATATCCGTTTCCTGAAAGGCATCTTCGCCGATCAAGTGGCTGGCGACCTGACCCGACAAAACCACCATCGGAATGGAGTCCATATAGGCCGTTGCAATGCCGGTAATTGCATTGGTTGCTCCAGGGCCCGATGTCACCAACACCACGCCAGGCTTACCCGTAGCGCGGGCGTAACCGTCTGCCGCATGAGTCGCTGCCTGCTCATGGCGCACCAGAATGTGGGGCACCTTGCAGCTGGTAAACAGCGAATCATAAATGTGTAATACGGCCCCGCCGGGGTAACCGAATATGAATTCAACGCCTTCGTCTTCGAGAGCGCGGGCGATCATGTCACCGCCAGATAACAACTCCACTGAATTATCCTCGTTCAGTCTTGAATGAAAAACACATGTGATGGTGTCGACAAGGCGACACAGGGATCACACATGAACCTCCGACCACATCCACCTGGATGCATCGGGCGAAACGCCTGACAATAAACGGGGCCTAAACGCCTGAGTATTGCCCTGTTAAGGTCTTCGCGGGGTTGGGCGAAGATGGCATTCTCGCAACACAGGTCATGTGCTTGCGGAGAGAATGGATCTGCGAAGCAGTGATTGCGCGCTTGAGCGCAATCCCGAATCCGAAACCACGGGTAAGCGGCGGATTAACGGCCATTTCTGGTATTTCGAGCAAGCGGCTATTTTTCAGCCTGCGCCCGCCAATGTCAATAGAAAGGCGGGGAAAAGGCCGGAATAGCAAGGGATTGGGACCCAATTATGGTAAACACCGAGACTACGGTAGCCGACAGTGAGCGAGCCCACAGAATGCCCGCTTATTGATTCCGCTCAATCTCTGCCATAATAGTGAGTAAGCTGTAGCCGGGTTGCCAACATGTACAAGAAAATTGCTCTCACCTGCCTGATTGTCATTCTGAGCACAGGCGCTGTGGCCAAGTCGGGTTACTACCGCTGGCTAGATGACAACGGCCAGGTGCACTTCACACAGAAACCACCTCTGGATCGCCCCGCAACATTTGTAAAAAGCACAAGCAGCCAGAGCCGCGACGACGTGAATCCACAGTACCCGCAGCCTGTTCCCCCTAAGCGGGCAGAAAGCGCACCGTCAGACAAACAGCCAGAGCAGTTAGAAATCCTGCCTGATAAAGACCCCGAGCGCTGCGAACAGGCACGTACAGCATTGCAAAGTCTGTCGCGCGGCCAGCGCGTTCGCGTAAAAGACGAGAATGGCGAGATGCGTGTATTAAACTTTGACGAAATGGATTCTCAGCGGAAAAAAGCCCAAGAGCTAATCGACATTTACTGCTGATGTAGACAGCACACCCGGTCAACTGTGTGCCGCTCAATAGCGGCACACAGTTTTGGGGTTAGTCACAAGCCTTACTCTTTCACCATCTCGGCGTTAGCCACTCCGGAAAATACCAGCGAATCACCTTCCATAGCGCCTTCGATGGTATCGCCTGCAACAAACTTACCTTTCAGAATATCCTGGGCCAACGGGTTTTCCACCAGCTGCTGAATAGCGCGTTTGAGCGGACGGGCACCAAATACCGGGTCGAAACCCACTTCGGTCAACTTGTCCATTGCAGCGTCCTCCAGCACCAGTGACAGCTCGCGTTCAGCCAATCGCTTACCGAGGTAGGCCAGCTGAATATCAGCAATGGCGCGTACCTGCCCCTGCTCCAGCGGTCGGAAAACCACCATCTCATCGAGGCGATTAATAAACTCCGGGCGGAAGTGACCAGAGACCACTTCCAGCACAGCGTCTTTGATCGCATCGTAGCCGCTGTTACTGCGGGTGAGATCCTGAATGCGGTCTGAGCCAAGGTTAGAGGTCATCACAATAACTGTGTTGCGAAAGTCCACCGTTCGCCCCTGGCCATCAGTCAGGCGGCCATCGTCGAGCACCTGCAGCAAGACATTGAACACATCCGGGTGCGCCTTTTCGACCTCATCAAGCAAGAGGAGCGAGTAGGGGCGGCGGCGTACAGCCTCCGTTAGATACCCGCCTTCCTCATAACCCACATAACCCGGAGGGGCTCCAATCAATCGTGCGACCGAGTGCTTTTCCATAAACTCGGACATATCAATACGCACCATCGCGTCATCACTGTCGTACAGGAAACTCGCCAATGCTTTGCACAGCTCGGTTTTACCGACACCGGTCGGCCCCATAAACAGAAAGGAACCATTGGGTCGATTTGGATCACTCAGGCCAGCGCGCGAGCGTCGAACGGCATTTGATACAGCTTCGATAGCCTCTTCCTGGCCGACCACCCGACGGTGCAACTCGGATTCCATCCGCAGTAGCTTGTCACGCTCGCCTTCGAGCATTTTGCTGACCGGTATGCCGGTCCAGCGCGAGACGATTTCCGCCACCTCCTCATCGGTTACCTTGTTTCGCAAAAGCTTACGCTCCTCGCCACCGGCTTCATCGGCGGAGGCCAGGCGTTTTTCAAGGTCGGGGATGACCCCATACTGCAGCTCAGACATTCGCGTCAAATCACTGGCGCGGCGAGCACTATCCAGCTCAAGGCGAGCTTTCTCCAGCTCGCTTTTGATTTGATGCGAGCCCTGCACCGAGGCTTTTTCCGCCAACCAGATCTCTTCGAGATCCGCGTATTCTTTTTCAACTTTATCTATATCTGCATCCAGCTTTTCGAGCTGCTTGCGCGCGGCCTCGTCCTCGTCCTTTTTAACGGCCTCACGCTGTATCTTGAGCTGAATCAAGCGGCGCTCAAGGCGATCCATCGATTCCGGTTTTGAATCAATTTCCATCCGAATGCGGCTCGCCGATTCGTCAATCAAATCAATAGCCTTGTCCGGCAGCTGCCGGTCCGTTATGTAGCGCTGCGACAGTTTGGTGGCGGCAATAATCGCAGAGTCCGTGATGTCCACCCCGTGGTGCACCTCATAACGCTCTTTCAAGCCGCGAAGTATGGCAATGGTGTCCTCTTCCGAAGGTTCACCCACCAGCACTTTCTGGAAGCGACGCTCAAGTGCCGCATCCTTTTCAATGTATTGGCGGTATTCGTTAAGTGTCGTTGCGCCCACACAGTGCAGCTCGCCACGAGCCAGAGCCGGCTTGAGCATATTTCCCGCATCCATCGCACCCTCGGCCTTGCCCGCACCAACCATGGTGTGCAATTCGTCGATAAAGAGAATCACCCGCCCTTCTTCTTTGGAAAGTTCGTTTAACACCGCCTTCAGGCGCTCCTCGAACTCCCCCCGGTATTTGGCTCCGGCCAGCAAAGAGCCCAAGTCGAGGGACAACAGCCGTTTATCCTTTAGTCCTTCCGGCACTTCGCCGTTGATGATGCGCTGGGCCAAGCCCTCAACAATGGCGGTTTTACCCACGCCGGGCTCACCGATTAAAACCGGGTTGTTCTTGGTGCGGCGCTGCAACACTTGCACTGCCCGGCGGATTTCTTCGTCGCGCCCAATTACAGGGTCGAGCTTGCCGTCGCGGGCCCGCTCGGTCAGATCAATGGTGTATTTTTCAAGGGCCTGCCGGGCGCCCTCCGCCTCGGGGTTATCCACCGCGGCTCCAGCCCTGACTTTGTGAATGGCTTCTTCTAGCTTGCTCTTGTCGAGACCGGCCTTTTTCAAGCTTTCAGCCTGCTTGCCACCGACCTCCAGCAGCGCCAACACCAAGAGTTCACTGGAAATATAAGCATCGGAACGCTGCTGAGCCAGTTTGTCAGCCATATTGAAGACGCGCCCCAGATCATTGGACACGTGGACATCGCCCGGCGCGCCCTGCACCTGAGGTAATGCATTGAGCTGCTCACCCAACTGCTGCTCAAGCACAACAGTGTTCACCCCCGCCTGCTGCAGCAGGGGCTTCACCGAACCACCCTGCTGGCGCAACATGGCGAGCATGAGGTGGATCGGTTCAATAAACTGGTGATCCTTGCCAATCGCCAATGACTGGGCATCGGCAACGGCGCTCTGCAACGTAGTGGTGAAACGGTCAATTCGCATAAAAACACCCTCAATTTCAAGCTAGCTGCCAAACAGACGACGGAATAGTCAAAGACAGTCACAACGACCTAGAAGCTACCTACACACAGCACTTCGGCAACAGGGCGTTGCGCCTACCGTCTCTCGTTCAGCCTTAGGCGCTACACTTCAATAAATGAGGGTGATTGTTGAAAAATCAAGGCTGCCGGTAGATTAGGGTGGCAAACCGGCCGCAGGGATTTTCGCGTCGGTAGGAATAAAAGCGCGAGTCGGTGTAGGTGCAAAGCCCACTGTCGGTAAGCTTTAGAACACCCAGAGCGCGCAATTGCAGCGCTGCCAGCCCAGC
>JBFKDP010000224.1:0-6786 GCA_041619575.1 Litorivivens sp. | reverse complement strand
TTTCTCAATCTGTTTGGCGCGGGAGGTCGCTTGCTTGGCCTTGGAAGCGTTGGCCGAGAAGCGGCTGACAAACTGTTGCAGGTCGGCGATTTGTGCTGACTTTTTAGCGTTCTGCGACTGCAGGCGTTCGCGGGCGGCGGTCGATGCCGTCATAAAATCATCGTAGTTGCCGGGGTAAACGCGCAGCTCGCCGTAATCGATGTCGGCCATGTGAGTGCACACCGCGTTCAAAAAGTGACGGTCATGGGAAATGATAACCATGGTGCTTTTGCGCTGATTGAGCACGTCTTCCAGCCAACGAATGGTGTGGATGTCCAGGTTGTTGGTTGGTTCGTCCAGCAACAGTATGTCCGGGTCGGAGAAGAGCGCCTGGGCGAGCAGTACCCGCAATTTGAGTCCGGGCGCTACTTCGCTCATGGGGCCAAAGTGCAGGTCTTGGGGGATGCCGGCACCCAACAAGATTTCGCCCGCGCTGCTTTCTGCACTGTAGCCGTCAAGTTCCATAAAGCGGGTTTCGAGATCGGCAACGGCCATGCCATCTTCTTCAGACATTTCGCTTTGGGAATAGATGCGGTCGCGTTCTTGTTTCACTTCCCACAGATCCGTGTGTCCCATGATGACGGTGTCTATGACGGAGTACTGTTCAAAGGCGAACTGATCTTGCGAGAGCTTGCCTACGCGTTCATTGACGTCGAGTGAAACGTTGCCAGACGTTGGCTTCAAGCTGCCGTCCAGAATCTTCATGAAAGTCGATTTGCCACAGCCATTTGCGCCGATAAGGCCGTAGCGGTTGCCACCGCCAAATTTAACGGAGATATTTTCAAACAGCGGCTTGGCACCAAATTGCATGGTGATATTTGCAGTTGTGATCACAGTGAGATGTCCTGACGTTTTGTGCGCGCTTGTCGAGCGCAGAAAAAAATGGAAGGGTATGTTTGCCGCCTGGCTGACAGGCCGGTCGACAATGGTTGGCTAGTTTCCTACCGTGGGGGGTACCGTGCACGGCACCCAATCCCACCACTCATGTTGTCCGTCTTCGCCGTCGCCCTTTTTGCGGTACACATTCCAGGTCACGAGATAATCGGGATTGTCGATTTGCTGCTCGCCGCTGTCGCGGTAGCTGCCGGCGGGCGCAATAAACCAGGGGGAGAGTTCTGGCGGCAGAGTGAAGTCTCGCTCATTGTTGAGCGGACGCAGCACAATGCCCTCATCACTGGCGCTAACGACCGAGGCGGCGAGCATGCGCTGCGACAGCGGCTCGCCCTCGGGGTTGAAATAACTCAGGCCGAGCACACAGGTTTTGCCCGTGAGATCGGCCAGATTGCGGACGGCATTGGCCATTGTTAGATCATCTTTGGCTATTCAAATACTCCGTCATTGCGAACATAGCGAAGCAATCTTGCAGAATCAGCGTGCCCATCTGGAGATTGCGTCGTCGTTCTTCTCCTCGCAATGACGGGTTGATTAAAACAGAACGCGGCAGCGCAGTGTGCCGGGTACTTCTTTGAGTTTGCTCAGGGCCAGTTCGCTGTAGGCCTGATCAACGTCGATCACCACGTAGCCCGCAGATTCGTTAGTCTGCAGGTACTGGCCGGAAATGTTGATGTCGTTCTCTGAAAACACCTGGTTGATAGCGCTCATTACGCCGGGCACATTCTTGTGCACGTGCAGCAGGCGGTGACGGCCATCCTGCGAAGGCAGAGCGACTTCCGGGAAGTTAACCGAAGTAACCGTGGTGCCGTTGTCGGAGTACATAACCAGCTTTTCGGCCACTTCCATGCCGATATTTTCCTGCGCCTCCATGGTAGAACCGCCAATGTGGGGCGTCAGAAACACGTTGTCGAACTCGCGCAGGGGCGATACAAATTCGTCGCTGTTGCTTTTCGGTTCGGTGGGAAATACGTCAATGGCGGCGCCTAGCAAATGTTTGCTGCGCAATGCGTCGCACAGGGCATCAATGTCGACCACAGTGCCGCGTGAGGCGTTGATCAGGATGGCGCCGGGCTTCATCTGGGCGAATTGTTTTGCGCCGATCATGTTTTTGGTAGAGGCGAGCTCAGGAACGTGCAGGCTCACAATATCGGCATTGGCCAACAACTGACTCTGGCTAACCTGTGAGGCATTGCCCAGCGGCAGTTTGTTGACTGCATCGGCAAAAATCACTTCCATGCCCAGGCTTTCGGCGATAACCGACAGCTGCATGCCGATGGAGCCATAACCGATGATGCCCAGCTTTTTGCCGCGAATTTCGTAGGAATCGGTCGCGGTTTTCTGCCAGACTCCCCGGTGTGCACAGGCATTTTTCTCGGCCACGCCGCGCAGCAGCAAGATGGCTTCAGCGATAACCAATTCTGCTACCGAACGGGTGTTGGAGTAGGGCGCATTAAAGACCGCGATGCCTCGCTCCAGCGCTGCCTGCAGGTCTACCTGATTCGTGCCGATACAGAAACAACCGATGGCATTGAGTTTTGAGGCTTGGTCTATGACCTCTCGCGTCAGTTGGGTGCGCGAGCGAATCCCGACAAAGTGGGCATCGCTGATACTGGCCAGTAGCTCGTCGCCTTCAAGCGCTTTTTTGTGATACACAATATTGGTGTAGCCAGCGTTTTTCAGCAGCGTCACGGCAGATTCGTGTACGCCCTCCAGTAACAGGAACTTGATCTTGTCCTTGTTGAGAGATTTTTTGCTCATGGTGTCGAGGCTTCCGGCTGTCATTGGGTAAAAAGCTGGGGCTTGAGTCACTCGCCTTTTTCGCTGAAAAGGAGAGTGTGCGTTGCCCGGTACAGAAAAAGGCGCGTATGGTACCATAGTCGCCCTTTCAAGTGCGCCCTTAAGAGACCGAAGACACGATGACTGCTGGTTCCTCCGCAGAAGCTGCCAATGTGATTGTCAGCCAGTTAAAAGAGATCGTTGGTGAGTCCAACGTCCGCCAAAATAACGATGATTTTGCCACCTATGGCCGTGACTGGACCCGTGCGGTGGAGCCCGCGCCGGTTGCCATCGTTTTCCCGCGCTCCATCGAGCAAGTGCAGGCCGTGATTCGGCGCGCGAATGATCTGGGCTTTGGCATTGTGCCCAGTGGCGGTCGAACCGGTTTGAGCGGTGGCGCAGTCGCCGCTAATGGCGAAGTCGTGTTGGCCATGGATTATATGAATGCAATCAAGGACTTCGATCCGATTGATCGCACCGTGGTCTGCGAGGCAGGCGTCATTACCGAGCAGCTGCAACACTATGCTGACGAGCAGGGTTTATTCTATCCGGTCGATTTTGCGTCCAGCGGCTCGTCTCAGATTGGCGGCAATATTGCGACCAATGCCGGCGGCATTAAGGTCATCCGCTACGGCATGACCCGTGACTGGGTGGCAGGCCTTACCGTGGTGACCGGTAAGGGTGAGATACTGAACCTGAACAATGGCCTGCTTAAAAACAACGCCGGCTATGATCTTCGCCAGTTGTTTGTGGGTGCGGAAGGCACGCTTGGTGTCATCGTCGAGGCGACCATGCAGCTGACCCGGCAGCCCAGAGCGCTAACGGCACTCGTGTTGGGCGTGCCCGATTTTGATGCGCTGATGAAAGTCTTCAACAGTTATCAGGCCGCGATGGACCTGACAGCCTTTGAGTTTTTCTCCGAACAAGCCCTGCAGAAGGTGGTTGAGCATCAGGGACTGGCGCGTCCCTTTGAAAGCGCCACCCCCTTCTATTGTTTGCTGGAGTTTGAATGCCTCACCGAGCAGGTGGAAGAGCAGGCCATGAGTCTGTTTGAGGCGGCAGTGGAGCAAGGCTGGGTCGTTGACGGCGTAATGAGTCAGAGCCTTGAGCAGCTTAAAAACCTGTGGCGACTTCGCGAGGATATATCCGAAACGATCTCGCGCTGGACACCCTATAAAAACGACATCGCGACCGTGATTTCCAAAGTGCCGGACTTCCTGCAGGCGGTTGAGGCCGTGGTGAACGAGCGTTATCCTGATTTTGAAATCATCTGGTTTGGGCATATTGGTGACGGCAATGTTCACTTGAATATCCTCAAGCCCGATAGCCTGGATAAAACCACCTTTTTTGAGCAGTGCAGCGAAGTCAGTCTGGAGGTGTTCGATATTGTTGAGCGCTTTGGCGGCAGTGTGTCAGCCGAACACGGAGTTGGCCTGCTAAAGAAACCCTATCTAAAATATACCCGCAGCCCCGAAGAAATTGCGGCCATGAAAGCGATCAAGGCCGTATTTGATCCCAAGGGGGTTATGAATCCAGGCAAGGTATTTGACTGAGGCTGGCCCGGCTGGAAAGGCGTTCCGGTCTAGCCAAATCGGGCTTCATGTTTTGCCAGCGTTTTTTCTGTTTTCTGCAGGGCCTTGAGTATGCTGCCGGCAATGCTGCTACCGCGATGCTTGCTGGCCAGTACTGTGGCTGAGTGGGCGGCGCAGAGGTTCTCTGCTTCACTCCAGTTCTCTGCCAGCTTGCGCGCCCAGTCCCGAAAATCCTTGGCGGCCCCGGCACGTTGCTGCAGCGTTCTGGCGAGCGTGGGGTGAAAGTTCACTGTGGGCTTACGCAGCTTGCCGAGCAGGCCGGGTAGCTCCAGATACATAAGTGTATCGTCGCTGTGAATGGTCTTCGAGGCTTTGTGATAGGCCAGCACAGAGGAGAAATGCAGATGCTCGTTGCTGGAAATAAAATCAACGCCCGCTGGTATGGAAAACTCAAACACATCGGCAAATAGTGCTGCGCAGGTTTCAGATTCTGTGAGTTCCGCCTCCCACGGCAGTTCCGGAAATTTTTCGACGTGTCGCCTCGTGCCATAGAGTCGTGCGCCGGGGTACTGCTTATGCGTCGCGAGCACGTGCACGGTGTGAAACGGGTGTAAGTTGATAATGGCTTCGAGTTCTGCGCCATCGTTGGTGACCGCGTCGACTTCTGCTTTAAGCTCTGCCGGCAGGGTGTAGGCATCGAGCAGAATGAATTTGCCGTTGTGGCGCTTTACCAGTGAGGCGTGAGTGCCAATATTCAGTACCCCGCCGATTCTGAAATCGCCCCGTATGTTCCAGAAGTCGTCGGAAATTTTTAGAATCTGCTCGCTCATGTGTCCGCTCACCTCAGTCGTTGGGCAGTGCCTATTGGCACTATAGTTTGTTGATCGGTGCTCAGGCTGATTGGTCCGAGCTAAGTCTAGTGTGCATAGGCGACGAGGACTTTACCAGCCAAAGTGGGCTCGCGAGTGAGTATTGAGTCCGCTGCCAGATCGGGTGGCTGGGGAGTAATTATTTGAGAAACTGCAAAAGCGGCTTACCTCACGGAGCTTCGCAAGGCCCTAGCCGGTAAAGGACATAGATGCCGTCGGGGCTGTCGCCTTCTGCCACTGCCTGAAAGCCAACGTGCTCGTAGAAGCGGCATGCGCGGGTGTTGGCTTTGACGCATTTGAGTGAAAGTGGCAACCCAAAGTCCTGAGTGCATCTTCCCAATAAGGCTCTACCAAGCCCCCTGCCTTGTTGCGCCGGTGCTATATAAAGGTGGTGGAGGAAGTTGTCTGGTGCCCAAACCGCAGCGAAGCCAGCAATGCCATCCTGATCGCGAGCAACCAGGATCACCTCTCCGTCAATGGCTCTCATAAACTCTGACAGTGAGTAGTCTTTTCCTGAAAAACTGGCATTGGCAGCACGAGTCTGATTAAACAGCTGGCACAGACGAGGAAGGTCTTCCTCTGAGGGCGGGGTAATCATCATGTCTTCGATGTTCTGCTACTTGTGCTCTTAACCTTGTTGCGCGGGTGTGCCGGCCGATCCCGCCAGTATGCCGCCATCTATATTGATCTCAGTGCCGGTAATATAACTGGATTCGTCGGAGGCCAGCATTAGTGCAACGGCAGCGACGTCTTCGGGCATACCAAAGCGCCTAAGAGGTGTGTCTGCAACGCACAGCGCCATATTGGCTTCGCGCTCCGGTCCGTTGCCGAGCATGGGCTCCCACATGGGCGTGAGTATGGCAGCCGGGTGGATGGAATTGCAGCGAACGTTCATGCCTTGTTGGGCACAGTATAGAGCCACGCTTTTGCTGTGGTTGCGCACAGCCGCCTTGCTGGAAGCGTAAGCGGCGGCGGTGGGGATACCGACCATGCCTGAGCGCGAAGAGATATTGATAATCGACCCTTCTCCGGCATTGCGCATTGCCTGGATGGCGTATTTGCAACCGAGAAAAACGCCGTCGAGGTTTGTGTGGTGCACTGCTCGCCAGTCTTCCAGTGAGGCGTGTTCCGGGTCCTGTGATGCAGGGCCACTTTCGAAGCCCGTTATGCCGGCGTTGTTGACCACACAATCAAGGCGCCCGTGTTCGCGCACTATCAAATCGGTTACGGCTTGCCAGTCTGCTTCACTGCGGACATCGAGTCGTGCAAACGAGGCGGGCGAACCCAGCCCTTGTGCGACGTTGAGCCCCCGCTCTTCATTAATGTCCGTGACGTAAACAAAGGCACCTGCAGCGGCAAACGCTTTGGCGATGGCTGCCCCAATGCCTTGAGCGGCTCCCGTAATGAGAGCAATTTTATTGTTAAGACGCATTGGTTTTGTCTCCGCCTGCCGGTCAAGTGGGGCTGTCAGCTTGTTGCCAGGAAAGCCGCATGATAGGTAACTTCACCTTGTGGGTAGTTCCCGCGTAATCTGTGGGCCTGAAAATACTCGGGCGGGACATTGGCAAGAGTAAGGCCATCCAGCGGCTTGAAACCGAAACGATGGTAATAGCCCGGGTCGCCCAGCAATACGCAACCATTGGCGTTTCGGGCTTCAAGTTGTGCGAGCGCGGCTT
>JBFKDP010000223.1:0-6827 GCA_041619575.1 Litorivivens sp. | reverse complement strand
TTTCCCCAAGTTTAAGCGGCTGTACAACGACGATCCGCGGATTAACTATACCGGTGTTGTTGATCCCGATGCCAAGCCGAGGGACTATTTCTTCGACGGTACGACAACTACATTGCTTGATGACCGTCTGTTTGACGCAACGACAACGCCGACCGGGGGTAAGAAATACCTGTTTATGAGTGCCCGGCGTGGTGGGCGATTGATCTATGCGATGGATGTTACCGACCCGTCATCACCCAAATTTTTGTGGAGTGTGTCCGAATCGGATTTTCCCGAGCTGGGGCAAACGTGGTCGCAACCGAAAGTCACGCAGGTGAAAGGCTATGATTTTCCTGTGTTGATATTTGGCGCAGGATACGATCTTGCGGAAGATAGGGACCCGGCACCGGCAACCACAGATGTAACCATGGGGCGAGGCATCATCGCGCTGGATGTGCGTAACGGTAAGCTCGTGTGGGCTGCGTTCCCAAGCTGCACCGGTGTGACAGTGCCCACCGGCGCGACCTGCGTTGCCAATGCTGGGCTAACGCGGCCAATTGCGGCTGATATTGCCTTGTTCGACAATGATTTTGATGGGTTTACTGATCGCCTTTACGCTGCCGATATGGGTGGCAGTATCTGGCGAGTCGATCTCCAGCCTGGCGGGAACACTGCCCCGTCCAATTGGGCCTTGAGCAGGTTCGCGAACCTTGCGGGGAGTGGCAACAATGCGCGCAAATTCCTCTTCCCGCCCGATGTGATTCCCACCAAGAACTACGACATTGTTGTGGCCGTCAGCGGTGACCGTGAAAAGCCGCTTTACAATGGCGATAATACAGCCGGTTTGGCTTACAATGTCGACAATCGCTTCTACCTTATTGTCGATAAAAACGGAGGCGATAGCGTTCCCAGTGGAAATGCCACGATTTCTGAAAGCCAATTACTCGATCGTACACAGTTCAATTGTGTAGATACCTCAAATCAACCGGTGGATTGCAGTTACGATGAAACCGACGACCGTTATGAAGATAGCTCAGGAAATGCCGTAACGCTGGTTACTCTGACTGAAATAACGGCCAAGTTCTCAGGTTTCTATATCACCCTGGAGGGCAATACAGTGGACGGTGACAGCGAGGGAGAGAAGGGCGTGAACGCACCCTTGGCTGTGGCAGGTAAAGTTTATTTCAGTACCAACCAGCCGGACACGCCGACAGCGGGATCGTGTACCGCTAACCTGGGAGTGGCGCGCGCTTATTCAGTCGATATCTTCAACGCAACTGCCTCCACTAAGATCTTTGCTGGTGGTGGTATGCCGCCATCACCGATAGCTGGCCTGGTTACCATCGATGGCGAAACGGTACCGTTTATTATTGGTGGTGAAGGACCAACACCCTTTGACCCCAGTACGCCTCAGATCGATACGTCAGGTAGTCGCCAGCGAACATACTGGTACTACAAGTAACTGAGCATACGCTTGCAGTCCCTCCATCATCTCGTGACGGAGGGGCTGTAAAGGTGTTTATAATAGGCTCCATCGGACAGCGTCGAGTGTGAGCCAGTTGTCAAACTCAAAGCCAAACCAAGCCCGCAGTCGCGATGCGGACAGTTTTTTTCTGCCGGATTTATGTACGGCGCCATCCGTGCTGGTCTTGATCATACTGGCAGAGCTGTTGTCTCTGGTAATTACCAGTCTTCAATTTGGACTGTGGCCAGTTAACTGGGAGCATTTTTCCCTCGTTTCATTATTTTGCCTATTGGCATTTCTGACGTCTGCGGCGGCTTTGTGCACAGTTCGCAGATTCCTGGTCAGCTTGCCTGTCGTAGTGGCGGGAAGTGCCTGCTACGTCACAGTTCTGGTAATAGTCGCATTTTATTCATTGAGCAGCCAATGGCTTCTGCATATCACGGGTGGCGATGTGGCCTTCAGTATCCAGCGGCTCTCGCTGCACTTGTTTCTTGGTGCCGTAGTCACGGGAGTTGGTCTTCGCTACCTTTACCTCAATTGGCAGCTAAGGCTTCGCGAGAACAGTGAGGCTCAGTCGCGTATTCAGGCTTTGCAATCGCGCATTCAACCCCATTTTTTATTTAATACGCTTAATACCATTGCGAGCCTGATTGTCGATAGTCCTCGTGAGGCTGAAGAGGCTGTGGAAGATCTCGCCGCGTTGTTCAGAGCGAACCTGCAGGACAGCCGCATTATCTGTGACTGGCGCTCGGAGAGGGATGTCTGCGAACGCTATCTGCGTATTGAAACGATGCGCTTAGGTGATCGCCTCCGAGTGAAATGGCGGGATGATGACATGCCGGCTGCTACGCCGATACTAAGTTTAAGTCTGCAGCCCTTATTGGAGAATGCCGTGTTGCACGGTGTGGCCAGAATCCCGGAGGGTGGGTGCATAACGATTCATGCATCGACAAATGGTGGCGAATGTACGGTGAGCGTTGAAAACCCCTTGCCGGGCGCTAGTGTGCCGGGAGAGGGCAACCGTCTTGCTTGGGAAAATCTGAAACGCAGGCTTGATCACCTCTACGGTGACAAGGGGAGGCTGACTGTAGAGGAGCAGGAAAGCAGCTTTCGGGTTGAAATGCGCTTTCCGTTAGTTACTCAGGCATGAGTTCTTTAATGCGTGTACTCATTGTTGATGATGAAAACCCGGCCCGGCGCCGTTTGCGGCGTTTGTTGGAAAGTAGCCCGGGAATAGAAGTTGTTGCAGAGGCGGCCAATGGTGAACAATGCCTCGATCTGGCCAGACACTATTGCCCGGACTTGGTCTTGCTGGATATTCATATGCCGGGCATGGATGGACTGGACGCGGCCAGGCAAATGGCTACCTGGGAGACTGCGCCTCACCTTGTGTTTTGCACGGCCTATGACGAGCATGCCTTGGCGGCTTTTGAAGTAGCCGCGCTCGACTATCTGGTTAAGCCCATTGAAGCCGAAAAACTGAAAAAAGCCCTGCAACGTGTACGGAAGCTGAGCGCGCAAAATGCTGCGCCCCCGTCCCCCAGTCTGGTCGTTACCACTGCGCAGGGTTCAGAGCGCCTAGCACTGTCTGAGGTTGTTTACCTCAAAGCCGAGCAAAAGTATGTGGTTGCCGTACACCGTGGTGGCGAGGCATTGTTGCGTGAAAGTTTGCAACAATTGGAGAATGACTGGTCTGAATACTTTGTTCGGGTGCACCGCAATACCCTGATCGCCCGTCACTACCTGCGCGGAATAGTTCGCGAAGGGGTAGGTCACCGAGCGCTGCTTCATGGTGTGGAAGACAGACCACAGATCAGTCGGCGCCACCTGCAGGCTGTCAAGGCGGCGCTTGCCGAACACTAATTTCTTGAAGCTACGCTTACTTTAATTGTCGCCAGCTCTGACGTCCCAAGTCGCCCTTGGAGCTTTTCTCGCGTGTAACTCCGATGGTACCGCTGGTGCCTGAGGTGTATTTATACTCCTTGTCACCTGCGCTGATGATACCGGGGGTCTTGATCATTTCTTTCTGGCCAATCCCGCTCACAGGTACCCATGCGCCATTGACTTTGATGTAGTCGCCGTCGGTAAAGAGCATGTCGTCATTGATATCGAATACCGAGTAGCTTAGTCGTCCGCCGCTTTTAGCATCGACCTCCATCAGCCAGCCATCGCCACCAAATCCGCAAGGATCGGAATCTGGAATTGCAGATGTAAAAATAATTCGACCGTCTCGGAATATGGGCTTTGAAACTACACGTTCGCCTGTGCCGGAGGTCTCTCCCGGTGAAAGAAGTTTAAGGCGCCAACCATAAATCTTGCTCGCATCTATGTTGTTGCTGACAACGCGGACCTCGCGATCAGTACTTTCATTGTCGCTATCGTCGCCAACGTCGTTCTGCAGCGTACCAGTACCTTCATAGATGATTGTTTGCTCTAACAGGTCACTTCTAGCCACTTGCACGCCGATATCGCGTACACCGTAGAAATCCTGAATCTGTGAGCGCGATAGCGCATCGCTCGCTTCAAAGTACTTTCCTGTGCCGAAGTAGACCATGATTCCGCTGCTGTGATGATTGGCAACAGCAGGACGTGAGGTGATGGGCTGTGGATCGCCGTTTGCGTCGACGGCTTTAAATAGCGGGACGCCCTTGCCACTGTCCTTTATGCCGATGTCCCAGTTGTTCGTTGTCGCGCCACTGAGATCGAATTTCCAGAGATTTCCTTGTAGGTCACCCGCGTAGACATAGTCAGTTATGCGATCTCTGTCTTCATCTACCGGAACTACTGAAGAGAGTCCGTTGTTGGTGCCTGAGACGCCTGTGTCGATAGCTTTGACAAGGCGGCCTGTTGCTAAGTCGACAACCAACAACTTAACGGTATCGCCTGCATTGTAGCCATTGCCAAAAATGGCCACCCAGCGATCATCGGCCTTTACCCGAGCAATGATGGGGTTGCTCATGCCAACACCTAGCTTGTCGGTGTCACTGGAATCCGTTGAAAATTCCCATAGAAATTTGCTCGCGCTCATATTGTCGGGATCGGTAATATCCAGTGCGAACACCGATCGGCCACCTGCACCAGTAGACCCGACGAGTATGGTCTTCCATGACGGTGTCGTCCCTATATACGCATCACCTGCGGCTGGAGAGCCGTCGACATAGTATTGATGCTGGTAGTAGGGATCTACCAAAAGTGCGAGCTTGTCGTACACGCCTAGGGGGACGAAGGCGAAGCGTTCTACTCCAGTGCTGGCGTCGAAAGCATGCAGCATACCGTCATTCCCACCAACATAGAGCATAGCCCGTCTGCCACCATTCGCAGCTTTTGCAGTTCGGAATGCGCCGTATGTTGAGCCTTCCGTGCCTGGCAGTGACGAATAACCGTAGTTTTCAGTCGAACCTACAAAGAATGGGTCTGAATTAATAATGTCACCGAGTAGCTTTTCGCGCTCCCGAAATCCACTGGCGCCTTCATTACTTTGGTCTCCACGAATCCAATTTAAAACTTGTTTGCCATAGGGCTCATTATTGCCATCTTTTAGTGAGGCTTGCTGGTAGCTACTTAGACTACTCCAGCTGGCCTCGTTGAAATTACTGGCGTTCGTCGTGGCGCTTCCTGTCGTACCAACAGCCGTGAAAATATTCCTATTGCTATGGGAGGGGATTTTCCCTGAAGAGTCAGTGTTCCATACTTCGTCCTTCAGGGATCCGTCGGAATTCAGATTGAATGCAATTAATTGGCTGGACCAGTCTCGGGTGTCAAACCGGGCCTGGTATACCAACGTGCCAGTGTCTAATCGGGTTGAGTTGGTTGCAATCGACGATGCAGAAGACTGTGTTTCCACGGCAATTGTTTGTAAAACCGACGCTAGCTCGGCAGAAAACTTGTCTGGCTCTGAAGCGCTGAAGAATCCACCGCGACTGTTTACGCCGGCGTGAAGCAAGTCGTCGATGCGGGCTCCGCATGAGTCGCCACTGCAATTGGTATCTCCGGGTTTGGGGTCTGGCCATGCGACTGCAGACTTGGAGGCAATGGCATTGAATGCGGTATTTTTATCGATGGTACCGCTTACGCCTAGCCCGACTCCAAACACTGACATGTGTTGCCAAAAAGCGGGGTTGTGGCTTAAAGGCGCGACATTGTTGTCAACATCTGGGCGCAAGTCTCTTTTCCAGTAGTACATGGCAACATCAGCCAAGGTATTCTCGCGGCCGTCTTTGAACGGGTTAGAGGCATTGTACTTATAGGTAATATCATTGGTTCCGGATATACTGCTTCCGTCCGTGCTGTCATTGTCTTTGCGCGCGTTATCCGTCGACGCGTCATAACTACTGCCTCCCGACCAATACCCATCTGTCATGAGTACGGTGTAGCTACGGCGGCAAGAGGCGTGAGGGGTGCTGTCGTTGAATCCGGGGTCTGCGCCCCATGGCCCCTTGTTGTCAGTGCGGGAAAAGTACTGCCCGGCTTTATCCAGGGCATGCCGCAAAGGTGTGCCTGCCGCTGAAAGAGACCTTTCATAAAGATTGTCGAAAAAATCCTCTTTGTTTGAACCACTAAATACGCGAACACCATCATCGACGACAGATGTTTCAACGCCGTCGACGTTGTTGGTGCCCTGGTTGATGGCGCCAAAACCTACACGCATGCCCGAGCCTTGCTGCACGAATGCATAGCCGATGCCGCCGCGAGCGGCGAGTATGCGAGACCTATAGTAGGTGTACCAATTTGCAAAATTCTGAATTTCTTCTGCATAGGTACACGTCGCATTGGCTGAGTCAGCGCAATCTTCCCTTTCGTCCCGACCATGGCCCGTGTATGTGGATTGTGAACTGGAAATTTTTACTTCTGTGTAGTTTGCCGAGCTCAGATTGTTGGATCCCTCATACCAATAGTAAGTGGCGGGCCAAAAAGATTTGTAAAAATAAGTGTCATTTTTGTCGCCCGGTTTGGTTTCGTAATAGCAGCTTCCTGAACTATTACAGGCGATCCATGAAGCCGATTGGCTATTCTGAGAGGTAAGGTCGCGGCAGCCTTTGCTTGTGATTTCAGGGTTGTGGTAAGCACACGAAGGCTTCGCATCGGGATAAGTCGTTGTGTCGTACTTCGTCCAGGGATTATACGTTACAGATGGATTGTAATAGACGCTGTTATTCTGTGGTGAACGCGTCAGCATGTTATAGATATTGTTACTATCAACGGTAGGAACAATGTTTGAATAGTCGGAGCCGCCGTAGACGTCGCTTGCGCGCGGAAAAATATACCGAGCTTCTTTGAATATCAGGTCGTCGGGCATAAGCTCAAACTGCATAGACCCCGAGTCATCGAGCAAAAACATAACATTCGGTTCACTCCGCCGGGTTAAAAATAGTGGAGCCTGCGA
>JBFKDP010000222.1:0-6841 GCA_041619575.1 Litorivivens sp. | reverse complement strand
ATAACTAATCCGGCGCCAGAGCGTCTACAAACAAATCCTGCCCTATCAACCCAGGCACCCACAATACGACCATTCTTATATGAGTGGTATGTATCTATTCTACCATCAGGCATGTTTACTTCTTGCAGAAACCCTGCGTCATGTAGTTCGGCTGTTAATGCTTCAAATTCAGCGGCGAGCCCGCCAGAAATTTTACTACCCCCTAGCCCGATCCAGTAATCGACGTTTTTGACTAAAAATACATTAAAAACCTGCCGCATAAATGTAAATTGACGGGGACGATTTGCTAGGATGTGGCCTTTCTGGCCGACCATATAACGATATTCCTCTGCTAGAGACTCTAGTTCATGATTGGAGAGTGTTGCCCAGTCAGGAGAACGCCAAACGGATAGAAACCTTTCCCAGGCAGAGTCGCTAATGCGGGATATAAGAGTGTATGGGTGTGCTTCCCCGGTAATCGATCTGGCCTTGTAGCCTTTCCCAAAGCAGTCCACCCACTTACCAGATTCCTTGGATTTATATCGTAGACACGAACCAAATACGCGCAGAGATCTATCAAAAATATGATGATCAAATGATCTGCTTTTAGCTGAAGCGACAATATCTTTTGTGTCACGTATTTGCTTTAGGGTCAGGATTACTGAATGCAACGTAGTGTCAATTTCAGCCCCGCCATACTCCTTCAGGCGCAGATCATTTAAGGGATTAGGAGCGGTGCCGGGGTGTCTGCGGCCAATGCACTCGGTGCAAAATGTGGGGCTTCGCTTTACTGATTCCCAGGATGCTCTCCATGTATGACCGTTCTCGCATTGCCACGTGCTTGGTTCTCTAAAACCTTGATACTCTGAATCCAGACATCTTCCGCTGTGTCGTTTAGCGTGTTTGTGGAGGTCGTCTATAGAGTATTTTCGCGGCCTAACCAAAATGAGACCCCTCCCCGAGGAACAGCATACTACGATATAGCGACAAGATTATTGGTCCGGGACTACGACGCTATTTTTGTTGTAGGCTTCCTGATGGCTTGCGAAGTATATATATCGAGATCAAGGCCAACACCGGAAGAAGCATCTGTAATCCCCCCATTGTTAACCGTCTTTTTGAGTAGAGGGTTAAGCAGCTTGCAGTAGCTGTGCGGGTGGCACACCTCCGATGGCTGTATTTGGCCGTTCGTTATTGTATTCCCACAGCCACTGAGTCGCTAATAGTTGCGCATGCGCAACGCTCGTAAACTGGTGCAAATCCAGCCATTCATGGCGAACGGTGCGATTGAAGCGCTCGATGTACGCATTCTGTGTTGGCTTGCCAGGCTGGATGTACATCAGCGTGATCTGCTGGCGGTTTGCCCATTCGACCAAGGTTTCCGCAATGTACTCCGGCCCATTGTCGCAACGAATAGCCGCAGGCTTGCCGCGCCATTCGATTATTTGTTCCAGAGCTCTTACAACACGCGCAGAAGGCAGGGATAAATCCACTTCAATGCCCAGCCCTTCGCGGTTGTAATCATCGATGATGTTGAAGGTACGCAAACTTCGACCATCCATCAGCTGATCGCTCATAAAATCCATCGACCAAACCTGATTCGCTGCCGTAGGCACCGCCAGCTCACCCGGATATTCTCGCTTTATGCGCCGCTTGGGCTTGATGCGTAAATTCAGCTCCAGCTCCCGATAAATGCGATAGACGCGCTTGTGGTTCCAGCCGTAGCCTTTCACATTACGCAGGTACAGGAAGCACAATCCAAAACCCCAGCGCTTGTGGGCCTGCGTGAGGCGCAGCAGCCAATCTGCAATCAGGGCATTCTCGCCATCGAGCTTGGCCTGATAGCGATAGCAGGTTTCGCTGATACCAAATACCACGCAGGCCAATCGTATGCTGATCCCACGATCAACCGCTTTCTTCGCCATCTCTCTGCGCTGAGACGGCGCTACAGCTTTCCCTCAAGGGCTTCCTGGCGCAGCTCGGCTTTGATGCGCTCTTCAGCATACATCTTCTTGAGCCTGGCATTCTCGGCACGCAGCTCTTTCATCTCTTTCATGAGCGACGCATCCATACCGCCAAATTTAGACCGCCACTGGTAAATCAGGGCCGTGCTGACATTATGCTCCCGAGCCAGCTCCGCGACGGACACACCGCCCTCATGTTGCTTCAAAATCGACAGTATCTGGCTGTCCGTAAAACGTGATGGTTTCATAGATAACTCCTCTGATCTTCATCATAAAAGTCTCTACTCAAAACCTCGACTAATTTCTGGGGGGATTACACATCCACATTGCAATTTGTAGCTCCAGCAGGCCTTGTATGCCAGAGCTATAAGGCCAGTACACCGCTACTAATAGCGGTAACGACATCCCTGATAGTTGTGCCGCCGGACGATAGTGGGCCGCATGAATCAAGCGAAAGACTTTTACGGAAAGCAGCGGCAGAACAATTACTGAAAATACAACCAATGAGACGCTCATTACACTCACCCTTGCTAGCTATAACCTATCCCTGTCGAACCAACGCGCCGGCGACCATTTTCACTTGGCCTGTGGTCTCAAGGTCAAAATGAGGAAACTCAGTCGCAATACTTTCCCAGTCCCCTTCGCGCCACAGCCGGAGAAATAAGAGCCCGTCTCCATCGGCCTCATCCAGGGCGAAAGAGATTGCCGCGTTGAATGCAGTAAGTCCTTGGTTTCGCTTGTCCATAATCGTTACTCTGTCTATCTTCACGCCGAAAGTTATTTACTTGATTCATGTGAAGGTTTTGCTTTTCTAGTCTTCGCCGGGGTTCTGAACTCAGTCGTAAGCACTCCATATAGGTGAATGCTTGCGATAAAGAAGCTCATACCGCTTCGTGGTGGAGCTCGCAGCACTTTGTGTGAGGGTGGCAATTCGTTCCTTTGCATGGCCCAATCTCTCCTGATTCTCATATTCGCTTCCAGTATGGCTACGCCACGTTAGCGCCTTCACCTGAACGTAGCTTCTCGTAAATAGTTTCAATGATAATATCCGTGGGCATTTCCCTGCGGTTCATTTCCTCCAGCAAGCCGTCCATCAGTCGCGCGGTATTGCTCGACATTCTTATTAGCTGATCATCAGTCGCTTTAGACAGCTCAAAGAAGGTAGCAGTGTTTGCCAGCTGCTCATATAAGTTCGTGTGGTAGACACGCTGGGCAGTAAATCTAAGCTTGATCTTGCGTAATAACAGGCGAATTGGCCGTAAAAGCGGCTCCTGATCCCTCATGTTAAACCTCTGTATTCATCGCTTTCTCGTACCATGTACGATCTTCGAAAGGTCGCTGAATAATCGCGAGCCGATATCCATATTCCCTAGCCATCCTGAATTCGGTGTCCAAGGATTCGTTCGATTGCGGATTCTGTAAGACCAGATGCGCGCATAGCGCCTATTTCTCGCCAATAATGGCGTTCGCATATTTTTGCCCAACCATAGGAGGTGAGAAATGCGATACATGGAATAACCGGGTATGTCATAAACCCAAAGGAGTCAATCTTCAGGAAATAGAACAGAAGAGCAGCCGGAATACTTATAATCAGAGTAAACACAAGTATGCCGGCTATGTCGTCAAATTTAGGGGGGCTTTGCATATTCCTCTCCTACGCTCTTGCGCCTTTAACTGCTGTTTATTCCTGACAGCGGCGGCTAAACACTTCAAAATCTATATCCACCCCCCGGGACAGAAAGGTTTTATTAATGCTTTCAGGATCAATATTGACCGCGTAACAGCGCCCCTCAACAGCCGTGAAGGATAGGTCAAAAGTCTGGCTATGATCCGGATAAAATCGACTCTTTAAGCCTATGTGGTGATTCCCCCTTACAGAAACTGGGCCCGGCTTGATTAGAATATAGCGGCCAACACCATAATCCCTGGCCATCGTTGCGGGCATAGAGACAGTCCTTTTTTGGCCGTCCTCTTCAACCTCGGTCACAAAGGTGTATAGATGTTCTAAGATTGGGGCATCTGTCCAAACCCTACGGACCCTCTCTTTGACAGAATAGATGGCCAAGTAGGCCTCTCCCGGCTTTGCCTTGGGCTGGCTCGCGCACCCGCCCAATAAAAGCCCCAAAAGCGCAATAATTGGAAGATATTGGAAACGCTTCATCTTAAGTCCTTTTGTTGATTTGCGTATAAAACTGAATAGCTCAATGGTGGACAGAAGCCGTACTCGCAGCCGGTGGTGCTGTATAGCCTGGATGCCGATGGCTGCCGCCTGGTGCGTTTTGCCGGTTCCGGGGCCGCCCAACAGTACGAAGTTATGCGTATCTTCCACAAACTCAGCCATGTCCCTATACGTATACGGCTAAGTAGTAGATAGCCATGAGAATGGCATAAGCTAATCCGGCACATACTGCTTCTGTTTTCCAATTGAATAGCGGGCTGTACTTTCATCTCAACATATTCCGTTAAACCTCGTGCTTTCCGGTTGATGCTGTTATTAATCCACAGATTGCCAAGCATGCAATGGTTCCGATTGGCCAAGCCCAGATGGCTGGATCGAAAAGCATGTATTCGTCAGCGATAAGGAAAGCAAGCATTCCAGTGCCCATTGCCAATACTAAGGTTTTCGCCAACGCCATATTCCGTTCACCTCCTCCTTAACTGAAGTGTTCCCAGTCGACGGTCACTTGGCGGATGCCCGGCACACGCTCACGCATCTTCGCTTTCGCTGATTGCTTATCGGGTGCGCTGATATCGCGCTGAACATAGTGCCCACGTTTGTTGATGCCATTCACTGTGAATCGCCGGTTTTTCACGTTCCAATCTCCTTAGCTCGGCAACCCTGTCGCCGCTCGTTTTTGTTTAACGAGTGCAATGTACTCTGGTTTGTTTTCTGGAGTAGGAATTAAGTGGAACGGGGCCACGCAAATCTCGACCTCACCACCAACCTGCATGGACGGATGCAGATTTGGCTTTTTGCTTCTGCAGGTCTTGCATTCGCTTGCTACACCCATACTCCCACCTCAAACCAAGTTGGTTGCTAGCATGGCGGTAAGGCCACTCGCTATATGATTTGCAAAGCCCATTTCACCGCCGAACAGAGCGATCTGGATTCCTGCTACCAATGCGCCAACAGTTAATGCAATGGCTGCCTTTTTCGCATGCGTTTTCATGTTAATCAGTCCTTCGATTTGTCAGGCGCCGGCAAGCCGTTCACGGCATCCAGATCCTTTTGCTTCGGGTTGTTCGCGACTCGACTCATTTGCCGTACGCTGATCCCCCAGCGTTTCGCGATGTCCTCAAGTAACCAGCCTTTCTCCTTGGCAATCTTCTTGAACTTTGGCTGCTCTTTACTGGTCATATATGTCTAGTTTCTACAGGCTATCATACTGGTCATATTTGTCCAGTAGAGTATCAAGAAAAAGATGTGCTGGGTAGCGTTAGGCCTCTGCAGGCTTGTTTGAAAGCTGCATCAATACGAGCTTGCCAGGGGTCGATGTAGACCAGAGTCATGTCGCCCGTGGCGTGCCCGAGAATCAGTTGGATTGTCTGCAGATTGTAGCCTTTGCGATCCATCCAAGTGGCAAGGCTTCTTCTCCCTGAATGGCTGGAACCGCCTTCTATACCTGCTCGCTTGATAAGCTCTCTGACAAGGTTTTCGAGGCTACCGCAAACCATGGTCGTTTTTATGTTGCCCTCGGCGTCAGGGTACTTTTTCGGGTTGAAGGCGAGCTTCCGCCAGGACTTCCCTTTGAGTGACAAAAAGACCGGGCTTTCGGGCGCCAGCCCGCCGTAGCTCCCATCGTTGGACAGCATCACCCTGTCGTTCAGCCGCTGATCGCGCAAGGCGAGCAAGGCTTCCCTCTGTTGTCTCACCAACAGGTAGATGACTCGCGGGTTTCCAGTTTTAGTGTAGTTGCCGGGCAGCCTGAAACTACCCTTTAATTCACCGTCAGAGTCGAAAATATCTCGGATCATTAACTGAGCCGCCTCGTTGATCCGTAGGCCACTGCCAAACAGCATCCAGAGTAGCGCCGCATTGCGAGGCCCGGTTGCTCCCCGTGAAGCGGCCCATAGGACATGCGCGAGCTGCTTTGGGGTTTCAATTATTTGAGCCTTGCCACGCCCTGGTTCGTAAATATCTTTGATCCGGTTGTTTGGTCGCCGCATAAGTCTGCCTCCGGATTATCACAAACACCGATATGTGCCGATATGTGATATATGCTGTTTTTAAAGGGGTTTTTAACCCTAAAGCTAGCAATTCCGGGGCGTCATGGGAATGTTGGATAGGGGAGAGCCCATGGGAGTCTTTTGGCGCCGGCCAGCAGCGGTGGGCGGCTGAGCAGCTTATCACCTGGTCCGCGCTGCCTCGTCTCGATATTCGCGCAATGCCTTGTGTGGTAGATGATGACGGCGAAGAATAACGAAGGGGTTGGCTTTGCCATGCCGATGACACAACAAGAGTATTGGGACTATCTGGATAATGCTCCAGAGGCGCCGGATTTCTATGAGGTAGTGGACAACGCGCCGACGGCGGAGCTTCGGAGCCGCCTCGATAGCTTTCATGAGAAATCAAAAGACTTGCTACATGACTACGGAGGCTTTCCGGAGCTGACCGAGGATCTGCCGGAGCGCTTTTTGGCCTTTCTGGATGAGGCTGATGAATTGTCAGACGAAATCTCTGACATTATGGAGAAGTGCGAGGCTATTGTTGATTTGCTGGATAAGTTGAAGGTGGGGCTGCCCGATAGCTTGTATGAGAGCCTGTAAATAAAACTGTGTAAACCGCCTATCATAGAACCCTGACAGGGTAAGGATAGGCAAGATGAACAAGAAAGACCTGGAAGCCTTCGCACGCGAAGCAGCCAAATCCCTTAAGACCGAGAAGGATCTCAACGAGT
>JBFKDP010000221.1:0-6883 GCA_041619575.1 Litorivivens sp. | reverse complement strand
CATGCAAGGGTAAATCAATAACCTCGACAATATTCCCCGTCGGGTCCTTCAACACAATCCGTTCAATGCCATCAGCACCTTTTGCCGGGCCAAACATAACCTTGGCACCACTGCCGGTAAAGCGCTGACTGGCTTTGTCGAAATCATCACACGCCACGGCAAAATGCGGGCCCAGCGGTGATTTAAGCGGTTCGAAATCAGGATTCTCCACTACGTGCAACTCCGCGTTACCCAGCAGGTACCAGATGCTTTGGAATTGTGCCGCCACCGCTTCGGGGCGAGGCAGCTCGGGGAGCCCCAACAGTCCACCATAAAACGTTTTAGCCGCCGCTAGATCGTTCACATTGATCGCCAGGTGCTGCAGCCCAATAATTTTACCTTCGCTCATGATTTGTCCGTAGCTCCACACATTGATAGGGCATTTGCCGTTATCATACGCCTCACGCGCAGCGTCCTATATGACGCTGCGGTAACCAAACCCCGTCATCACATAGAGGTCGACTCTGAACAAGACAAGCCAATCACCCCGCCACGCCATGGTGATCGGCGGCGGCCCGGCAGGACTTATGGCGGCCGAGCAACTCGCTGAAGCGGGTTGTAGTGTCGCGGTTTTTGACGCGATGCCCTCGCTCGGGCGCAAGTTCTTGCGGGCAGGGATTGGCGGTCTGAATCTGACACACAGCGAAGCAGCCGATACCTTTGTGGCACGCTATGGCAATCGACGGGAACAGATCGCCAGCCTACTTGCGCCCTTTGATGCAGCCGCACTTCGGCAGTGGGCCCACGGTTTGGGTGTGGATACGTTTATTGGCAGCTCCGGTCGCGTATTTCCCCGCGAGATGAAGGCTGCACCGCTGCTGCGGAACTGGTTGCGCAGATTGCGCAGTCAGGGAGTCCGCTTTCACACTCGACATCGCTGGCTCGGCTGGACCCAAAGTGGCGGCCTGCGTTTTGACACACCCCACGGTAAACTAGACATTCAGGCAGATGCCATCATCTTTGCTCTGGGCGGCGCCAGTTGGTCTGCACTGGGCTCCGATGGCCGTTGGGCAGAGCTATTTCGACAGAAAGGCATCGACTGCGCCCCGTTTTTAGCCAGCAACAGCGGTTTTAACTGCCCGTGGCCAAGGGAGTTCGCCAACAATCAAGCGGGCGCCCCCCTGAAAAACATCGGGCTGAGTGTAGTCATGGACTCGGGCAAGGCATGGCAGGGGCGGGGCGATGCTATTGTCAGCGAGTACGGTATAGAGGGGGGCTTGGTATACGCAGCTTCACAGTGGATTCGCGACGCCATCATGCAGAATGGCGACTGCGCGATTTACTGGGATTTGCTACCGGACAAAAGCGAAGCCAATCTGCAGCAAGAACTGGCATCGTCACGCAGCAAGGATTCCACAAGCAACCAACTGCGCAAGCTGGGCGTTAACGGCGTCAAACTCGCCCTGCTCAAAGCCTGCTGTAGCAAAGAGCAGATGCAAGATACACGGCAGTTACCCGCGCTTTTAAAAAGGCTGCCACTCACGCTGACAGGCCTGCGTCCCATCGACGAAGCCATCAGCACCGCTGGCGGCGTCAGCTTCGATGGGCTGACTGAAGGCTTAATGTTGCAACAACTGCCTGGCAACTTTTGTGCAGGTGAAATGCTGGATTGGGAAGCGCCAACCGGTGGCTATCTGTTAACGGCCTGCTTTGCCAGTGGCCGGCTTGCTGGGCGTGCGGCCGCAGCGTACCTGAAGCAAAATAGCGGCCGAACCCTATAACTGCCAGTGCCGCGCTGTTTGCTGACAGACAAACGACCAAAGTTTTGCCGATAACGAATACCCTACAAGGAGAGGTCTTCCATGAGTGATCTACCCGCCTGCAGTGAGTGCCAGGCTGAATACACCTACGCCGACGGCACCATGTACGTCTGCCCCTCGTGCGGCCACGAATGGTCACAGGCTGGCGACGAAACGCCGGAACAAGCCGGCATTAGTGACGCGAATGGTAATGCCTTGCAGGACGGCGACACCGTTACTGTCATCAAAGACCTGAAGGTCAAGGGCACTTCAGCCGTCGTCAAAGTAGGAACCAAGGTCAAAAACATTCGATTAGTGGACGGCGATCACGACATCGACTGTAAAATCGATGGGATTGGCGCGATGAAGCTCAAATCGCAATTCGTGAAAAAATCCTGATGCACCGCCCCACGTTCACAAGGCCTGCTTAAACCGCCACAGGTCCTCGGCAAAGGCCTGCGGCTGCTCCATTGCCGCAAAATGCCCCCCACGCTCTGCCTGATGCCAATGAATCAGGTTATAACTGGCTTCCACCCAAGCTCTTGGCGGCCGCACCAACTCACGCCGATAAACGGCCGCGCCGGTGGGTACACTAATTTTGTTCTGCGGCTCAGGATGCTGCATATGCTCACGATACAGCCGTACTGATGACGTAATACTGTTACTGAACCAATACAGCGATATGTTGGTCAGTAGCGTATCCCAGCTGATCGCGTTGCGAATTTCGCCGTCACAGTCCGTCCAGGTCCGAAATTTTTCTGTCAGCCACGCACACAGACCCACTGGCGAATCCTGAAGGGCATAACCCAGAGTCTGCGGCTTGGTCGCCTGAATTTTGAAATAGGCCATTTCATCTTTGCGGAAACGACTGTCTTCAGCCAGAAATGCCTGCTCTTCTTCGCTCACACCCTGCATTGGATTCTTGTCGTCTTCCGGGAGCGCGACAACCAGATTCAGGTGGATCGCCCGGCAATGCTCCGGATCTGTCTCAGCCAAGTGGCGCGTCACCATTGAGCCCCAATCACCTCCTTGGGCGACATAGCTGTCGTAGCCAAGTACGGCCATCAGTGTCTGATGTCGCCGGGCAATTGCGCGGGTATTCATGCCCGGTGACCGGGCGGCATCCGAAAAGCCGTAACCCGGTAATGAAGGTGCCACCACGTGAAACGCATCCTCGACTCGCCCCCCAAATTTCTCTGGCTCGATAAGCCTCGGAATCAGGTCCAAAAACTCAACGATCGAACCTGGCCAGCCGTGATTAATGATCAGCGGCGTAGCATCGGCATGTGGCGAGCGCTGGTGAATAAAATGCGTCCTCAAACCGTCAATATCGACCGTAAACTGATCAAAACTGTTCAACAGGGTCTCTTGCTGGCGCCAGTCAAACTCGTTGCGCCAGTACTTGACCAATTCACGCAAATAGGAGAGCTCAGTGCCATAACTCCAGTCGTCGTCATTGAGCTGGTCGGGCCAACGGGTGTGATCCAATCGATAGTGAAGATCTTTGACTTCACTGTCGGGTACAGCAATGTGAAACGGCTTTACATCAGTCATCAATTGTCCAGTACTTGGGTCAACCCGATTCATCCAGCGCTTTCAGGCTGAGTGTATCGAGTATCTGGTCTATGATTTCCCGGTCCATATGCTGGTTATCGGGGTCGCAATCGTAGCTGATGAGCAGCAGGCAGCTGTCGCAGACCAGATACCACTCTCGCACCCAGTCTTCACCATCTAGAAACTCGCCATAATAGCCTTCAAAGTCACCTTGGCGTGCAGGCTTGAGGTGTTTGGCATCCACATCCAGCGCATTGATAAGGTCGCGCAGAGCAATATCCCGGTCACGTTTGCCATCATTGATCATGGACGTCAGCGTGATTACCCCGACTTCATCAGGGTCGGTAATCACAATGCTGTCGTCGTCCTGGTCGACAAGCCAGTCTTCCGGCAGTGACAAGTACCACCAGTCAGTTTCCAGTTCACGCATGTTGCTGATCTCTTAATGTGTCTTGGTCTTGAAGGCGGCAAATCATAACCAGTGCATCCTCACGACCACCCTTGACCGGATAGTAATCCTTGCGCTCCCCGATGCAGCTAAAGCCCAGTTGCTGATACAAGCCAATGGCCGGACGATTTGAGCGCCGGACTTCCAGAAAACAGTGCTTGATGCCTTCGCTGGCGTAGCGGCTTAAACAGCCGCTCAGTAACTGGCGGGCGCAACCTTTGCGCTGTGCCGATTGGTGAACGGCGATATTGAGAAGCGTCACCTCGTCAAATACGACGGTGAAAGCGGCAACGGCCTTTACTGCACCACCGACCTGAAGTTTGTAGCACTGATCGTTATCAAAACTGCTTTGCCAATCTCCGCGCGTCCAGCGATAAGAACCCGCTGTAGCCTCCAGTTCCATCACCGCATCAATTTCGCTGGGCCTGAGGACTTCGATTGTTCGACTCACGGACTTGCCAGCAAACTCTGCCACAACTCGCGTTTGTCCTGGGGGGTATTGAGATAGTGAGACACGCTCTGCGCCGAAACGACACGTGCCCCGGAATAATCACCGCCACCAAAATCCGTCGCCGCTTGCCCCATCAGTACAATCAGGGGAGCGCTATGACGTTCGTGATTTGCCAGTATTGCGGCCGTCACGGCCTCGCGAGCCGCCCCTTCACCCTGCTCTATCTGATGATTGCCCACCAGCGGCCAGCGAAAGAGGTGCTGCTGCAGATTGGTCTTGATTGCGCCTTCCCACCCGTCATTCAAGCCCGACACAGCGAACAGCAAATTGGCAACAAAACGCTGAAGCGGCGGCTCGGGAAAAGAATCAGGTGAGCTATCAACAATCATCGCCAGACCCGGCACCTGAAAAAAACGTAAGTTAAAGCGCACGGCCTCTGGCTTACCCGCACTCTGCGTCTGAGCCGTTTCTTTAATAGGCACAGCAGCCTTTGGCGGCTTCTTCTGTGCAAAATCGATGTCCGGCATCAAGGCACGCAGTGTATCCTCGCCAGTAGCTCGCTGTGGTTGTGGCTGTCGTTGTGGATCCGGTTCCGCCAGCACAGTTTCTTCAATCACTGGCAGTGTTTCACACAGTATCGAAGGTTTGGCCCCGGGCAGCATCTGGCACGGGAAATAGCTTTCCACGCCCATCACTTCAAGATAGGCCAGCCGTCTCGCTTCCGGTAAGACCTGGAACATCTACACGCCCTGCTTTTGCGGGTGGGTTCGCATGGCACCACTGCTGAGTAGATTCAAGGCATTCAGGTAGGCCTTTACCGAGGCGACAATAATATCGGTGTCGGCACCATTGCCGTTGACGATAACCTTGTCCTTTTCAAGCCTCACCGTGACTTCACCCTGAGAGTCAGTACCCTGTGTTATGGCATTCACCGAGTAGAGTTTCAATTGGGTTCCACTGTCCACCAGTTTTTCGATGGCTTTGAACGCCGCGTCCACCGGACCATCGCCTTCGGCTTCCACACTGTGCTCCTGACCATCGATGGACAGTCGCAGTTTCGCGTTGGGTCTACTACCGGTCTGGGAGTGGCACTCCATACCCACAAAACGGTATTTCTCACCACCATCCACCGGCACAACCTCACTGACCAACGCCTGTAGATCTTCGTCAAATATCTCGTGTTTTTTATCGGCCAGATCCTTGAAGCGACTGAAGGCATCCATAAAGGCCTCATCACTGTCAAAACCAATACCCAGCTCGGTCAAGCGTGCTTTAAAGGCCGCGCGACCCGAGTGTTTGCCGAGCACCAGTTTATTGGCGTTCCAGCCCACATCTTCGGCACGCATGATTTCATAGGTTTCACGGTATTTAAGAACGCCGTCCTGATGAATACCTGACTCGTGAGCAAAGGCATTCGCCCCCACAATCGCCTTATTGGGCTGCACGGGGAAACCGGTTATCGAAGACACTAGCCTTGAGGTCGGTACGATTTGGGTGGCATCAATACGGGTTTCCACCGGAAAGACATCCGCGCGCGTACGCACCGCCATCACAATTTCTTCCAAGGAGGCATTGCCCGCACGTTCACCCAGGCCATTGATGGTGCACTCCACCTGTCTCGCCCCCTGCAAGACCGCGGACAATGAGTTGGCGACCGCTAGACCAAGGTCATTGTGGCAGTGGACGGAGAACACGGCCTTATCGGCATTCGGGATAGTGTTCATCAGCCGGCCGACCAAAGCGCCATATTCCAGAGGTTCGGCATAGCCAACCGTGTCGGGCAGATTAATCGTACTGGCACCGGCCGCAATCACTTTTTCTATAATGCGGCACAGGAAGTCAAACTCGGAGCGCGACGCATCTTCACAAGAAAACTCCACATCATCGGTATATTGGCGGGACTGCGTCACCGCGCGCACCGCCTCATCAACGACCTGATCAGGCTTCATCCGCAACTTATAGTCCATATGGATCGGCGAGGTGGCGATAAAGGTGTGGATGCGAGACAGCGCAGCCGGCTTCAGGGCTTCGCCCGCTCGCTCAATATCCTTGGCCGAGGAACGTGCCAGCGAGCAGATGCGACTGTTTTTGACCGCTTCAGCGACCGCGCGCACGGAATCGAAGTCGCCTTGACTGGCAATGGCGAAGCCTGCCTCGATAACATCAACGCCCATTTTCTCCAACATTTTGGCGATTCGGACCTTCTCGTCGCGGGTCATCGATGCGCCGGGGCTCTGCTCGCCGTCGCGCAAGGTGGTGTCAAAAATCACCAGCGAATCTTTTGCCATCGTGGGCTCCTGTCTCTCACGTTTGCTCTGCCGCTATTTTCACACAGATTGCTACTGATTCGCAGCCAATTTGACCGCGACCTGCCGCCTTTGCAGCGGCGAACACTGTGCGCCTGAGCATTCGCGACGTATGATGTTGGCAGAGTCCATAAAACTAATACCGGGAAATGGCGCATATGCCCCTATATCGCACTCTAGAGCAGGGAAGTTCCGCAAAAGATTTCAATGATTTCCCAAATTATTCACAGCAAGCGTATAACGACTGCGGTACAGTGCGCCCACTCGCCCATATTGCAGAGAGGTTTATGAGCAGGCTATCACTTTTGTCAGGTCGTGCGACCTTGTTGACAGCCACCCTCGCCTT
>JBFKDP010000220.1:0-6894 GCA_041619575.1 Litorivivens sp. | reverse complement strand
GCAGCCTTTTTCAGGTCTTCCATGGATGTATAGTCTTCGACCTGATCGCCATCCTTGAACTGGGCCTGACGATTGCGTTGGGAAGCCAGGATGTTGGTGTTTACCACATGCGGCCCGGGAAACAGCAAATGAGCCGTCACCTGATCAGAAACGCCGGACAGTTGCTGATGCAGCACTTCCGTGAGACTGGTCACCGCCGCTTTGGAAGAGGCGTAAATGGGCGTGGTCGGGAAGGAAAAGCAGGCGCCGTTAAAGGACGTCGTATTTACAATTCGTGCGCGCTCCCCTGCCGCCAGCATGCGCGGTGCAAAGGCGCGAATGCCATTGGCGATGCCCATGACATTAACCGAAAAACCCCACTCCCAATCGTTGGCGGTAAGATCCCATATTTTTCGACTAGCTTCCTTCACGCCGACACCGGCATTGTTAAACAGGATATGTACGCCACCGAACTGCGCGTAACTTTCGTCCGCGAGCTTGACTACCGAGGCCTGGTCAGTGACATCGGTAACGACACCGACCGCCGTGATACCGGCCGCTTTCAATTTAGCCAATGCCTTGTCGAGTGCCGCCTGCTCAATATCGGCGACGACGATATTCATGCCCTCGCGGCCAAAGCGTTCGCAGAGGGCGAAGCCGACGCCACTGGCACCGCCGGTAACAACGGCGGTTTTTCCCTGTAGTGATTCCATACCTGTTCCTGATTCCTGTCGTGGTTATTGTGTTTGTCAGCCTTGTCCGGCCGGCTACTGGAACTGGTGACCCCAGATACTCGGCGCCGTCGTTTTGGTCGGCGTGTAGTTATCCCAATCCATCTTCAAACCTTCACAGCCGAATTCCAGCGGAAAGCCGCCCGGGGTCAACATGTAGAACGACAACATGCGATCATTGGCGTGGCGCCCCAGTGTGGAGGTAATGGGAATATCGCGCTCCATAACACGCTGCAGGCATTCGCCGACTTCATCCACGGTCAATACTTCCAGCATCAGATGAATGCACCCGACCGGGCTCTCACCGGCAAACAGCGCAATGGAATGATGGCGTGGATTGTTCACGTGCATAAAGTGAAGGCCCATGCCGGGATCGGCAGGATCGTCGGTAAATTTGAAGTTCATGTAATCGGTGTCGAACAAACCGAGGACATCGCGATAAAAGTCGTGGGTTTCATCCAGATTGGGTGCGGGCAGCACGGCGTGACCGAAGCCGGCATCGCCGTTGAAACCGGTCTCGAAGCCGGAAATTCCGCAGGGTGACACGAATTTTACGTAATCCAGATCGGCGCCGTAATAAAGCTCCAGGGTATTGCCGGCGGGATCATTAAAGCGCACAAAGCCCATCACAGCGCGGGCTCGACATTCTTCATAACTGCCCTGCGTGTAGCTAACCTTGTGCCTGTCGAGCGACACCAGTGCAGCGTCAAATTCAGCTTTATCGTAAAGTTCCAGACCCAACAATTTCAGGCGATCCTGATCGCCCGGCACGATGGCAAAGCGAAAAGGACGCTCATCAATCTTCAGGTAGGTTGTATTGGCATCGAGTATTCCGGTGACGTCCATCATACCGAGTACTTCGGTACCGTACTCAAGCCATTTTTTCGGATCGGTGGATTCGATAAACACGTACCCAAGGCTGCGGATATTCATGCGGCTTGTGCTCCTGCCTTGTCCGATTTGATAAACGCGAGACACTCCTGGTTAAACAGGTCCTCGTGCTCAACCTGAACCCAGTGTCCGCATTCGGATACCACAACCATTTTCAGGTTTGCACAGTTCTTGGCAAAGGCGAGCAGGCCGGTGTCCGGCATCATGCGATCATCGGTTCCCCAGAACGCCAGTACCGGGCATTGCAATTCACTCAGGCGCTCGGGCAGATAGGGAATCTGCATGGTGATCATGACGTGACCGTTCATCAGCTGCATGATCTGGTAGCGCTCCTGCACCAGTTCGTCAGTAGCATGAACCGGGTTGTGCAGCAAACCGCCGGAGAAAAGATCTTTCATTTTCGCAGGTGTAATCTCTTCGCCCGAGCCGTAGACTTCAAACATTTTCTGCATGCCCGGCATCATGAAGTACTCTTCGGTCTGGCTCATGCCTCCCGGAGCCAACACAATCAGCTTTTCAACCAGTTCCGGATGCTCCAGGGCTAGCCCAATAGCCACCGCGCCGCCCAGCGAATTGCCTACGACAGTACATTTCTTGACACCAGCAACATCCAAAGCCTGCTTGACGCATTCCACAAAGAACGACAGCGGGTGTTCCACGTCATCAGGCTTGTCGGAAAAGCCGAAGCCGATCAGATCCGGCACGATGCAGCGATAACCCTGCTCCACCAGAAAACTGTAGTTTCCCTTAAAGTTGCTGTGACCACTGGCACCCGGGCCGGAGCCATGTAAAAAAACAACGACGTCGCCTTCTCCGCGATCAAGATAATGGATCCGGTAACCATTGGGACATAGAGCGTAGTTCTCTTCAGGCAGTAAACCATTCAAACTCATCATTAACTCCTTTAAAAAAATAGCCTTGATACGTAGGCTGTCACAGCCCCAATTCGGTACTGTCGTGGCCAAAGAGCACACCACCGAGATTAATCTCGAATGGATCGGACACGTTGGCGATATGGGCCTGACTGGCCAGCATATCCAGATGGCGCGATAGCAACCGGCTGTTATTGCGGATTGCGCCTGAACCGGCCGCCTTGAGCATTTTTGCCGACATGGCAATACAGCGGTCTGCAACTATCGCGCTCTCATAGCGAAAGCGCGCGCGCTCGCTCATATCGAGCTCGACACCATCGCGGGCGGCAGCCAGCATTTTGTCAAAGTTCGCAAACATCACGAGTTTGAGGGTTTCGATTTCGGACTTTACCTGAGCAGCAATACGTCGCGCAGTGGGGTCTTCGTGCATCATCACGGTGCCCGCGATGCGGAACTGGGCGATTTGAATATATTCGGCCAGAGCGCCTTCAAGTGCACCCAGAGTTGCAGTACATACAGCACGTGAAAACACCTGCATGAACGGCAAGCGATAACTGGCCGGCTTGCTCTTCAGACGATCACTGGTGACATCTTCCATCATGAAGTGCGTGCGGTACTCCGGTACGATTGCACCTTCAACCACGATGTCATGACTGCCTGTGCCCTTAAGGCCCACCACATCCCAGTTTTTGACAATCTGGTAGTCCTTTTTCGGTAGCAGGAAGGTCCGGTAGTTTTCCATTTCCCAGGCCCCTTCCGCCGTCGGGATTACGGCACCGAGAAACACCCAGTCGCAGTGTTCGCTGCCGCTGGAAAAGCTCCAGCGCCCGCTCAGCTTGTAGCCACCATCAACCCGCTCAACCTGCCCGACCGGCGCATAGGATGAGGAAATGCGAACTGTGGTGTCTTTACCCCACACGTCTTCCGAGGCTTTGCCGTCAAACAGGTTCATCTGCCAGTTATGCACACCGATAACACTCAACACCCACGCTGATGACATACAGGCCTTGGCAACTTCTAGGACGACGGCATAGAACACCTGGGGTTCGAGTTCATAGCCACCGTATTGCTTCGACTGAAGGATGCGAAAAAATCCGGCCTTTTCGAAATCAGCGATGGTTTCTTCCGATACTTTGATGTCGCGGTTTGCCTGTGCGGCGCGCTCTTTCAACACCGGGTGCATGACACGCGCACGCTCAATAAGGTCGGCGGCCAGTTTTGAGCCCAAACCGAGATCTTGTATGTCTTGAAGAGTTACAGCAGCGGTATTCATAGTGGTTTCCTAATATTTGGTTTTTATTGACGTTTACCCGCGCCTTCAGTCGAACTGATAAAACTGCGAGAAATATTTTCGGAATCGCATGATGGGGCCGTCGCCGTCACATAGCACCGGGCTTTCCAGATGGAATTTGTTGTGCCAGATGGGAATATCGCCTTCCAGACCCTGTTGACCATTGGTGGTCATGATGGCGTACTCCATCACGTTGTCGTGAAAGCTGCCCGGTTCGTACCTGGGATAGCTATAGGCAAAACGCACTTCCACTTTTTCGCTGTTTACGGGCGTGACCAGAACCTGAATCAGGTAATCACCCACGCCACTAAAGCGAGTCCACTTCTGGCCAGCGCCGTTTTGAACAACATTGACGGACACCTCCACCTCGCTCACATTCCCGTTTTCATCTGGTATCGAGCGCGGTCCCTTTACCAGGCTGCGGCGAATGTGGCCTTCGTATTCGGTCTCACCGAGGGGAACGGCATCCATTTTGTGAACAAACTGGAAATGCGCCACATCCACGCCGTTTTCAGCAATCTCCTGGGGACAAGAGTCAAATTCCCAGAAGTACTCGCGATCGTGTCGCCACTCCGGATCACGGGTTTCCGGAAGGTCGATTACCTCGTAGTCAGGTGCCTTGCCGTCGGGGTGATACCAGGCCCAGATAACATTGTTTTTCTCGCAAACCGGGTAGGTTTTCAAACAGGGTTTGCCCTGCCACTTCGGCGGAATCTGGGACGCGTAAGGTATGCCGGTAATAATGCCGTCGCGGTCGTACTGCCAGTTGTGGAAGGGACAACGGATAGATTCGCCCACCACTTCACCACCGAAACCCAAATGCGCCCCCAGATGCGGGCAGGCCGGATGAGTGAGACCGACTTCGCCGGATTCAGTGCGATACAGAACCATTTCGCGGTCAAAATAGTAGATATTTTTAACCTGCTTTTTTTCCAACTCACTACTGAAGCCGATACAGAACCAACCGAAGGGAATCGGCATGGGAAATCGCTTGCTCACATTGATCTCCTTATTGTCGTTATTCATGTCAGGCAAAAACTGATTTTAGCGGACCGATCCGCTCGGCAATCGGGGCCAGCTGTTTTACATCCAGGTCATAACACTCAATCGCGTTGCGACTCAGAATCATCTCCAGCTCCGCTTCCGGCAGCCCTTTCATATAGGTCTGCATCTTCTCTTTTGTATGCGGCCAACTGCCTTCCGGGTGCGGGTAATCCGTTCCCCACATCACCTTGTTAATACCAATCTCGTGACGCACTGCCGTGGAGCCTTCATCAAACAGCGCCGAGGCGCCCACCCAACAGTTCTGAGCAAAGTACTCACTTGGCTTTTTGGTCAGGTTACTGGTGAAATCCCCCAACTTGCCCGAGGTGTGCTTGACCGAGGCGCGCACGTCCATCAATTCCAGCATGTGCGGTATCCAGAATTCACTGACTTCGGTCAGGGCAAATTTCAGTCTCGGAAAACGCTCGAATACACCACCAAAAATCATGAACCACAGTGGGCGCGCCGCCCACCAGGCAAATTCGGTGACAAAGATGCCAACCGCACCGGGCAGGGTGAAGTCATAGTCCGGCGAGGGGCCGGAGTGGGTATGCACCACCAGACCGTGATCCTGGCAGTATTCCCAGATCGGGTAATACTTGGGGTGATTGTAGCCATCCCTGTCGCCCATCAACGGCGGAATCAGAATGCCTTTGAAGCCGTTCTTGTGGGCCCATCTCACTTCCGCCAGTGCCTCATCCACGTCGTAGAGCATCAGCACAATGGCAACGCCAATGCGGCGGATTGGATCTTCCTTGATGAACTCGGCCATCCAGCGGTTGTGGGCGCGGGCACCGGCCCACTGCAATTCGGGATCAATTCCCCAGGGCTTGAGGGCCAGACCGGCACCGAAGGGCGGCGCATTCATTTCGGTAATACCATCGGGGAACAGCACTTCGGCGGCAACGCCGTCGGCGTCCAGTACGCGATTGCGTACAGCGCCATCCCAGGCACCGGCAAGGCCGTCCTTGGTGTCTTCTCGCCATTTGTCGTTGAAATCAGAGAGCAGCAGAAATTCTTCAGCCTTGCGGGTCATCTCGCGCTGGATGGGCAGGGCTTCATCAAAAGCGGCGTGGTATTTGCTATCGAGGTAGTCGCGGTAGCCTGCCATCGGCAAGCCCGCGTGACCATCGGTTGATACGATCAGATATCTATCCATTGTCTTCCACAGTGGTGTTATGTCTTTAGTGTGCAACCACTATAAAAGTCACCATCTGATCCGTGAAGAATCCATTCGTAACTACATTGTCTTCACGTAACTACCAATCCGTGACAACTTGATTATCAAGAATAAATTATCGTTCTAGTGTGTTAACCACTTTCGCAACCAGCTGTCCTGACGGCTGTTTTGAACACGGAGCAGCAAGAGTTCACGAATTTGTTGCTCTATGGATTCCGAAACCTGTGCGCGTATTTCCTGCAGGGTTTCCTGATTTGCGTCACCGTGACCAACACGCTGCAGATGAATCGGTTGACCAAAGCTTACATAGACGCGCTGGGGTTTCGGCAGCAAGCTCCCCCATATACCACGGGGAATCGGCGGGAGAAGATCCTGACGCAGGTTGGCGTCAAGAATGCCCCGCCTCACCAGCAATCGTCCCAGCCTGGAATTAAACCACTCGGAGCCTTCCATATATCGACCGTAGAATTCGTCCGGCCCCACGGTTGCCACCGGCAGGATGGAGTAGCCGTGCTCAAGGGCAAGCCTGACAAAACCGTAGCGCTCCTTCCATTTCAGCATATAACGTTCTTCGAGCGGCTTGTTGACTTCGTGGGATCCGCCCGGAAAAACCAGCAGATCCTTACCCTGATTCATCATGGCCGAGCACACCTCGGGATGACCGAGAATGCCACCCTGCCTAGACAGCATGTTGCGCGTGGTGCGATTGGCGAACAGCACTTTGTCAGCCATCGCAAACGGCAAGCGGTTTGATACGCTTACAAAGGCACTTTGAATCAAGGGTACATCCAGAGCCAGGGTAGCGTGGTTGCTCACCAGCAATACCGGACGACCCGGAATATGCTCTTCGCCAACAACTGTGGTCGAAAATACAAACTTGAATACCGAGGACAATTTCCGGTGAAG
>JBFKDP010000219.1:0-6912 GCA_041619575.1 Litorivivens sp. | reverse complement strand
CAATAGCATTTACATTGTAGAACAAGAGCGACAGGTAACCGCCGGGACGTACAGTCGACAGCAACTGCTCAACAGCAGCTGCGGGGTCCGCCAACCACTCCAACACAGCATGACACACCACGAGGTCATAGCTTCCTGACACGTCGGCAGACGCTATATGTGCCTGCAGGGTTTCCAGCCGACAATCAACAGACTCCGGCATAGCCTGCCGGGCCAGCTCGAGCATATCGCTTGAGGGTTCGGACAACACAACCCGGTGGCCGAGTCCAGCCAGTCGCTGACTGATTTGCCCGAGACCACCCCCGGCGTCCCAGGCCGCCAGGCTCACCCCACTGAGAGGCAGGTTTTCGCACATATCCCGCCACACCAACTCCAGTCGGAGTTCGCCCTTCGCGGTTCCATAGATTTTCTTTTGGAAGCGCTCAGCCCTGCCCTCAAAAATATGATCAGCCGTCATACGACAAGCCAAAGCGCCGGGCATTACTTTCACACTTGCTGTGCAGCGCCGCCACCAGATCGATCTCAAGTCGGTCTGCTAGTGCGTTGGCGTACAGCACAATATCCGCCAGCTCCGCGGCCACGTCCTTTGTGGCTGGGCTGGCTGCACGTTCATGCAAATTGCCGCCATCCTGCCACTGAAACAGGCTCAATAATTCGCCGGCCTCCACCGTCAGAGCGCAGGCAAGGCTCTTGGGGCTATGCAACGACGACCACCCCTGTTGTCGGGCAACAGTGCTAAAGGCGTGAGGGAGAGTGTCCAGGTCAATCTGTCGGGGCATACTGTGAGCTCCTCAGGAAGAATGAGGCGGAGCATACCCGAAAAAAAGCGGCGCATAAAAAAACCGGGGAGGCCCCGGTTTTTAAAAGTCGACTTCGAATCCATTCGGTCTGAATCCATCCAGGCCGATTCCGTTCGCCATGAGTCCGTTCATGAGTCCGTTCTCTGCGAGTCACTTCGCCCAGTCAACAGGGCCGTCCATGGCCAGACTGTAGTATCGGCTTTGCGTTGTTCGCGGGCCATAGGACATTCACCTCGCACCCTGTGAGATATATCTCACAAAAATCCCGTCAGCGTGGCCGCGGCACTGTCACAATATCGCCCAGTAAACCGTAGTCATTGCCCCCAAGACGAGCAAGCGGGTCAAGCGCACCAGCATCAACGCTGAGCCGCCCCTCCACCTCTTCGGCGATATCATCACTGATATAGATCTGACTCACACGCCCATAGATAATCGCCTGGGCCCCTATCTCATGATGTTCATAGAGCTCACAGGCATAGGCGACCCTACAATCACGCAGGCGAGGCAGGGGGAACGTGCCAAAGGCTGCCGTCTCCAAACCACTGTGCAGCAACTCGGATTCACCATGCGGCAGCGAAGCACTGCTCTGGGTGACCTGCTGCGCCAGTTCCCGGTGAGCAATATGGATCACAAAATGGCGGCGCTCCAGGATGTTCCGGCGCGTGTCTTTAATGCTGCCATCGGGCTTTTTGCCAATGGAGAGCATGACCAGCGGTGGATCGCTGCAGACACCGCTGAAATACGAGAACGGCGCCAGATTGCAACCACCATCACCGTTATCAGATATTACCCAGGCCACAGGGCGCGGAATCAGGGTTTGGATCATGGTGAAATAGATACGGCTGGGTGACAGCGTGGCCAGGTCAATAAGCATGGGAAATCAGGCGTTTAAGTCGGGAATGATACGGGCGCGCAGGCGCTCCACGCAGTCTTTGACGTAGAGCTTTTCCTTTTTGAGACGACGCAATTGTAACTGATTAGCAAAGGGGTTTTCCTGGAGATTGAGGATTTTCTGATCAATCTCCCGGTGCAATATGCGTAACTCGGTCAGACGGGCGCGGATTTCCTTGTGATCCAGTTCTTCTATCATCAATTAAACCTGAAATACGCCTATCGTGTTCGGCAGTCGCTCATAGTAAATCGAATAGAAAACAGACAAAAGGCCATATCGCTCTAGCTGATCAAAATAATCACCGAATTATGGCAAATGGCGCCATTGTGGCCCCTCTGCAAGTCGGGAATACTGCTGCCAACCTCGAACAATCCGAGTTAGACCAATTGGGAGACAAGAATTATGCGTTCCGAACTCTGCGACAAACTGGGCATTGAGCACCCGATTTTCGCCTTTACCCACTGCCGAGACGTGGTAGTGGCTGTCAGCAAGGCGGGCGGTATTGGCGTACTGGGAGCGGTTGGCTTTACCCGTGAGGAATTGAAAGAAGAGCTGGACTGGATCGACGAGCATATTGGCGACAAACCTTACGGCGTCGACATCGTTATCCCCCAGAAGTATGAAGGCATGGGCGATATGTCTCCCGAGGAGCTGGAAGCCCAGCTGAATGCGATGGTTCCCCAGGAACATATCGACTTCGCCCAAAAACTACTGGCCGACCACGGCGTGCCCGAATGGCCGGACGGCACCAAAAGCATGGGCCTGCTGGGCTGGACCGAAGCCACGGCGACACCCTTACTGGAAGAAGCGCTAACCCGCGACAAATGCGTGATGATTGCCAATGCGCTGGGCACGCCACCCGCAGACAAGGTAAAAATGATTCAGGATAGCGGCCGTCTTGTTGGCGCCCTCTGCGGCAAGGTTAAGCAGGTGCGCTCACACGTTGAAGCCGGGCTCGACTTTATCGTTGCCCAGGGCGGCGAAGGCGGCGGTCACACTGGTGATGTCGGCTCCATCGTATTCTGGCCACAGGCGGTTGCCGCCGCTGAGGGTATTCCAGTACTGGCTGCCGGCGGTATCGGCACTGGCCAGCAGATGATGGCCGCCATGTCACTGGGCTGTGCCGGCGTCTGGACAGGCTCGCTGTGGCTGACCGTGGAAGAAGCCCACGCCGAACCCGCCCAGAAAGAGTCGCTGCTCAAAGCCAGCAGCGAAGACACAGTGCGCTCGCGCTCCTGGACTGGTAAGCCTTGCCGTATGTTGAAAAACGACTGGACTGAGGCTTGGGAAGCGCCGGAAAACCCTAAACCGCTGGGCATGCCTCTGCAGGGCTTGGTGTCCGGTGACGGCATTCGCCGCACCGCGAAGTACGCCAACGTGGCAGACACTCAGAAAGTGGCCTTCAACCCGGTCGGACAGGTCGTTGGACAAATCAACAATGTTGAATCTTCTCGCGGCGTGGTAATGCGCCTGCTGCAGGAGTACGCAGATGCCTATGAGCGCGTAACGGCCATGCTGGAGGGCTAAGCCCAGCCAGCTTGCTAGACGATAAAGGGTCGCTACTTGGTGACCCTTTTTTATTCCCGCTAGAAGCCCGCCACTTTTACTGCTTCGCCTCAGTTAGGTATCGCTCCGCCATAAGCCGCTCCACGGTATCGACGATGACCTGAGTCTGCCGATCCACTTCGATATTGACCCGGTCACCCACTTTCAGGTCAGACAGATTAGTCACCCGCAGCGTTTCCGGGATCAGGCAAACACTAAAGCGGGCCTTGTCTGCATCCATATCCGCAACGGTCAGGCTGCAACCATGCAAACCAATAAACCCTTTCTTAAACACATACTTGGCCAATGGGCCCGGTAGCTGAAAGGTCATGGTGCAATTATTTTCCGGCTGTTCCAGCCCGACCAACTCTGCCGTGCCATCAACGTGACCTGAAATCAGGTGCCCTCCAATCTCGGCCCCCTGATTGGCAGAGCGCTCTACATTTACGCGATCACCAGGCTGCAACTGGCCCAGGGTCGTCAGGGACAGGGTTTCTTGCATGGCATCAAAGGACACACGGTGCCCCTCGATGGCCGTCACCGTCATGCATACGCCGTTCAAGCCGACACTGGCACCAATTGCCAGCCCCTCAACCAAAACTGCATCCAGCTCCATCACCAGCCGGCTTAGCCCCGGCTTTTTTTGCAGGCCGCACAGGGGGTATGCGCCATGGACAATACCGGTATACATAAATTCTCCGAGTTTTCGATTATACGGTGGCAACAGAGCCCGCAATCAGCAATTGCGACGCGAAGTACAAAGGCAGCCCCCAAAGGCGATTGCCATAGCCCGGCGCCACGAAGCGATTACGGGCAACAGCGATATCAGAGACGGCAAAGGCTATCGCGCCCAGCGGTATTAACCAGTGTGCCCCGGCAGCGAAAACCGCCACCGATAGACAGGCCATCGATGAAATCACGGCGATGTAGGCCACCACCGCCGCCTTGAACTGCTTGTCCAGATAAGGCCACAACCAACGCAATACCACCACTGCGACCAGCACCATGACCAAGGCAGCCAAACCGAGCGCCTGCACGTGGATGGTGAGCTGAACAAAGGCCACTGCATAGGCTAGGTGGCCCAGCAAAAAGGCCAGCATACCTCCCAGAAAAGCAGGTCCCTGTCCCTTGGGAATCAACAACACATCGCCAGCCATGCATAGCACCAGCCCCACAATCACCCACACGCCGAAAGCGCTCTCCAGGCCGCCCCAAGCAAGCCCTGCCCAAATAAAGGCCACAGCGGCGAGCGGCTTGAACAGCCACTCGGCGCGCTCAAGACCACGTTTTTCGCAAACTAACAGTACGCCCACTGAAACAGCGCACAATAAAACTGGCAACATAAGGTCTTTCCCCGCCACGCCCATTGGGCAGATCGGCCAATATTGTTTACTATGCAGCTCGGCATAACAACCACATAAAAAGGACGTAGATCAATGGGAAACACGCTGGGAAAAATTTTAACACTGGCATTCTGGATAGCCGCCATCATTAACCTGTTCAACCCCTTTGGCGCAGCCGCCATCTGGATTAGCGGCGTTGCGGTACTCTTAATTGTTGCCCACGGTATTGAGTGCATCGTGTTTCGCAAACAGATCCAGACTGACCCCAACAACAGCGCCCTGGCCGGCTACATACTGGTCTTGCTCTTTGGGGTGCTCCACTCTGGACAGTGGATGAACAAAAACAAGGCCTGAAGGCCGTCCGTCTGTAATGGTGAAGAAGCTTGCGGGCTGGTAGCATGGCGCCTTCGGGGGAGAAGTCACTCAACAAGCGACGGACATAAGGCATGAAAAGAGTTGTATTCAATCAGAAAGGTGGTGTTGGCAAAACCAGCATCACCTGCAATCTTGCAGCAATCAGCGCGTGGAAAGGTTACAAAACCCTGGTCATAGACCTCGATGTACAGGGCAACAGCAGTGAATATTTGATCGGCGCCCAGTTCCGGGACCTCACCGACAATGCGGCAGATTTTTTCCGTCAAAAGCTATCGTTCTTGGTCAAGGGCAAAGAGCCCAAAGACTTTATCTACAACACCGAGTTCGAGAATCTGTTTCTGATGCCCTCCAATCCCGAGCTGGCCAGCATCGAACGCGATCTTGAATCCCGCCACAAGATTTACAAATTGCGCGACGCTCTGGAAAATCTGAGTGGCGAATACGAACATATCTATATCGATACGCCACCGGCACTGAACTTCTACTCGCGCTCGGCGCTCATCGCCGCAGACTCGTTGTTAATACCCTTTGATTGCGACAGTTTTTCCTCTGGCGCCTTGATGGGGCTGTTGGATACCGTGGCCGAAATCCGCGAAGACCATAACCCCGAGCTCACGCTGGAAGGTATTGTGGTCAACCAGTTTCAAGTACAGGCCTCACTGCCGCAGCAGCTTACCGAAGAGTTGACGGAGATGGGTCTGCCCCTGTTCGACACCTTCTTGAGCAGCTCCGTAAAAATGAAAGAATCACGAACCCGCCAAACGCCGCTGATCTATATGGCGCAAGCGCATAAGCTCACCCAGCAGCTGTTGGCCATCCACTCTGACCTGGAAGACAACAGCAAAAAGCACAAGCGTAAAAAAACCGCCTGACAGGCGGTTTGAGCTTTCGCGAGACTACGGTTTCAAGGGTCAAAGCGAATCGTTGAATCCTTTCGAAGGGTCATTACGCCCAGCCCGAAGTTGGCGATATCGGCATCCACCTCCAGTCGATAATCCAAGGTATTTTTCGGTCTGCGAATCAACTTCTCCGCCAGCGACAAACCACTGAATAAATTTAGCTCAAAGGGCACAGAGAAGCTGGCATGGTCATTGGCCTCTATCGTCAAAGGCTCAGCCCGACGCCCCGAGGCCACCTCACTGTCTTCCAAAAATATCCGGTAATTCAGCTTGTTGAATTTCAGGGCAAAGCTATTTGGGTTCTGCACCCGAAGTCCCAGATTGATGATCTGGGTCATGCTTTGGCTACCACCGAAGGAGATCGAGGTCAGTGTGACTTCCGGCTCCGACACGCCACGCAAGAGGGCGCAGCCCGATGCAAACAACAGGCTAAGCAGGACAATAAAAAAGCCGCCCGTTTTCACGAGCGGCTTTAAACGTTTGCCGATCACGGATTACTGGCCGGTCGGGATCAGGCTCAGCTCAACACGACGGTTCTGGGCACGACCCGCTGCACTGTCATTGCTGGCTATAGGATCACGAGGGCCCATACCTGCAGTGCGCACGCGACTGGCAGCGACACCATTGTTCAGGAAGTAACGTGCTACGCTCTGGGCACGCTGCTCAGACAGCTGCTGGTTGTACTCAAAGCTACCTGTGGAATCGGTGTAGCCATTGACCTGCAGCAAGGTTTTGTCGAATTCGCGCACCACTTCCACAACGCTGTTAAGAACCTCAGTAAAGGACGGTTTGAGTGAGCTGCTGCTGGTATCAAAGGTAATGTTGCCGGGCATGATCAGCTTGATGGTGTCGCCAATACGCTCAACCCGAACACCGGTTGCTTCCAGCTGCTGGCGCAGTCGTGCTTCCTGGGTGTCCATGTAGTAACCGGCCCCGGCACCCACGGCAGCACCGGCCAGAGCACCTTGTTTGATGGCCTTGTTTTTGTCTTTGCCCGCGGTGGCAGCACCAATAGCAGCACCGGCCAAGGCACCCAGGCCAGCACCCTTGGCAGTGTT
>JBFKDP010000218.1:0-6919 GCA_041619575.1 Litorivivens sp. | reverse complement strand
GCCACCGGCATGGCAGTGAATGGGAACCTAATGAGAGATGCGAAGAATACAGGGCTGATTCCGGCGCGCTATACGCCAGTGGTGTTTGCCTTTTTTATGGCCCTGTTTATGTCAATGCTGATGTCATTGGTTATCACCTTGTTCAATGTCGGCCTGGTGGCCAACATAATTGAACTGTGGCTCAAAGCCTGGGTATTTGCCTTTGCCGTGGCCTTTCCAGTGACCTTGCTGGTATCGCCCTTGGTCCGAAGGATGGTGACGCTACTGGTGAAAGAGGGTTAGGCGCGTAGTGCTGCGTTTTGCATAGTCAGGAAGGCATTGGCGAGAACAGCATCGTCCTCGTCAATGCCTGAGAGCGCTTAGCGGGTGCCGGTCACAATGCCATTGGCGTCAAACATGACGGCGCGGCGACCAAATTTGTTGCGCCAGTACATCCACTCCAGCGTATCCAGCGTTGGGTTCACGTGCTTGGGCGGGCGGCCCATCGCATAGAGGACGCCCTGTTTTGTCATGCCGGGCAGGGCGACACCCTTGCTGATACCTTCCTGATCTTTTTTGCTTAGCTGGGCAACCTTGTTCTTGTTGCAGGTCGTGCCAAAAAACAGCGTCAGGTGTTTATCAAAAGGTTCGGCCGCTGCCTTGTGGTAGTAGTAGGTGTACTCGCGAAAACCGCGATCGGGCACGGTGAATCGCAGTTTCTTGCGTCCTAGTTTTTCCAGTTTCACTTCTGTGCACAGGGGGATCAGTCCCGGCAGCTGGTAGTTCACTGCATACAGACGGCTGTTTTCTTCATCCGGGTGCAGGTTGACCAGGGTGTAGACCTTCGGGGCCTTCATCAGGTCGACGCCGTTTTCATCGATGATGGTTTTGCCAGCGTGGGCGTTGACGCTGACTGCGACAAGCAAAAAGGCTATGAGTTGTTTCATGATCCGTCCTCTGGCTGGATTGAATTATTGTGATTCTTCGTGGTTGTATCGACGTGACTCGACGCCGACAAAGTGCTCGATTTTAAACATAGCCGCTCGAGAGAGCCAAGTCAGCTGTGCGAAATACCGGTAGAAATGATAATTGCCTGACGAGAGGGTTCAGGCAGCCTGCTTCAGAGCACTGCACTGTCGATGTGGTGGTGTTGGCAAGTCTCGCGTTAGATGGCTTGGCGATAAAGCGCTTCAGCAAGCGCGAGCACTCGGGGTTAGCCGGCATGCAGGCTATTATCCCGCGGGCTTTGCGCGCGTTAGCAAGCAATTCAGCGGTGGGGCGAATTTGTGTATTGGCAAGATTAAAATGCCTCTAAAATTCGAAATGCAGAATAATATATACCCAGAATCGCTGTAAAAGTGTCTGAATAAAATAAACCTATCCCTCGCCTGCGCCTACTATTATTTCACTGGGTCACTATCACAGCGGGGATGGCTATGGCACTTCGCAAGGTTTCACTGGAAGACAAGTATGCGCTGGATACTACCCGCGCCTATCTGACGGGTATTGAAGCTCTGGTGCGGCTGCCTATTTTGCAGCATCAGCGCGATCAGGAACGCGGGCTCAACACAGCAGGCTTTATCTCCGGCTATCGAGGCTCGCCTTTGGGTGGTCTTGATCAGGCATTGTGGAGTGCTCAGAAATATCTCGACCGTCACAACATACGCTTTCAACCCGGCGTTAACGAAGACCTGGCAGCTACTGCCGTGCGCGGTTCCCAGGAAGTGGGGCTGTTTCCAGGCGCTAAATATGATGGCGTGTTCGGTATGTGGTACGGCAAGGGGCCGGGTGTGGATCGCAGCATGGATGTGATCAAACATGCCAATGCAGTGGGCACCTCAAAGTATGGCGGCGTGCTGGCCGTTGCAGGTGATGACCACGCCGCCAAATCATCCAGTTTGCCGCATCAGTCCGAGCATATGTTTATGGGAGCGTCCATTCCTGTACTGGCACCAGCCAATGTGCAGGAAGTTTTGGATCTCGGAATCTACGGTTGGGAACTCTCGCGCTATTGCGGTACTTGGGTAGCTTTGAAAGCCATTACCGAGAACATGGACTCAGCCATTTCGGCAGAAATAGACCCCCATCGTATTAATATTGTTATCCCCGACAGTTTTGCGTTGCCACCCGATGGCGTGCACGTGCGTCTGCCCGACAACCCGCTCGATCAGGAGCGGCGGCTGAACAAATTCAAAATATACGCCGCGCGTGAGTTCGCGCTGGTGAACAAGCTCAACAGGGTGGTCCTGGATAGCCCAAACCCGCGTTTGGGTATTGTTGCCAGTGGTAAGGCCTATCTCGATGTATTGCAGGCATTGGAAGATTTGGGTATCGACACCAACAAGGCTGCTGAGATCGGGCTCCGGCTATACAAGGTGGGCATGCCCTGGCCGTTGGAGCCGGTGAACACTCACTGTTTTGCCGACGGTCTTGAAGAAATTCTGGTTGTCGAAGAGAAGCGCTCAATTATTGAAGACCAGCTTACCGGCCAGCTCTACAACTGGTCGGTTGAAAAGCGGCCACGGGTTATTGGTGAGTTCGACGAGCATGGTTATGACCTGCTGCCTAACCTGAGCGAACTGACCCCGGCGATGGTGGCGCGAGCCATTGCCGCGCGAATCCGCCGCTTCTATCAGAGCGAAGATATAGAGAAGCGCCTGAGTTTTTACGAGCAGAAAGAGCGCTCATTGGCCAGTGCCCGCAATAAAATTGCACGGATGCCTCACTACTGTTCCGGCTGCCCGCATAACACCTCAACACAGGTGCCTGAAGGCAGTACTGCGCTGGGCGGTATTGGCTGTCACTACATGGGCACCTTTATGGAAAGCCGTCCCGCCAAGACTTTTACCCAGATGGGGGGCGAGGGTGTGACCTGGGTAGGGCAAGCGCCGTTTACTGAAACCAAACATATGTTTCAGAATCTGGGTGACGGCACGTATTTCCACTCCGGTTTGTTGGCGATTCGCCAGTCTATCGCTGCGGGCGTGAATATTACTTACAAGATTCTGTATAACGACGCGGTTGCGATGACCGGCGGTCAGCCCGTCGATGGCAGCTTGAGTGTGGAACAGATTATTCAGCAGCTCCAGGGTGAGGGCGCGAAGCGCATTGCCGTCGTATCGGATCACCCTGAGAAATTTAGTTTTGTCACCGGTGCCGGGCTGACGCTTGATCACCGCGACCGGCTGATGGCGGTGCAGAAAGAACTGCGGGAGGTCACGGGCACCAGCATTTTGATTTACGAGCAGACTTGCGCAGCGGAGAAGCGCCGCCGTCGTAAAAAGGGCTTGCTGGAAGACCCCGCGCGTCGCATTTTTATTAACGAAGCCGTGTGCGAGGGTTGTGGCGACTGTGGCAAAAAATCCAACTGTCTTTCCGTGCTGCCCAAAGAAACAGAGCTAGGTCGCAAGCGGGCTATCGATCAAAGCGCCTGCAATAAAGATTATTCCTGCGTCGAGGGCTTCTGTCCGAGCTTTGTGTCGGTGATTGGCGGGCAGCTGAAAAAAAGTAAAGCGGCGGCCGGTGTCACGGATTTTGTTGAGCTGCCTGAACCTGCCCACCCGACGCTGGATCGCCCCTGGAATATTGTCGTCACCGGGGTTGGCGGTACCGGTGTGCTTACAGTGACCGCTGTGCTGGCGATGGCTGCCCACATTGAAGGTAAAGGTTGCGCGACAATGAATCAGACCGGGTTGGCGCAGAAGTTTGGTCCAGTGGTGAGTCACTTGCGCGTTGCCAAGCAGCAGGATGACATTAATGCGGTTCGTATCCCGGCAGGTGATGCCGACCTCCTGATAGGCTGCGATTTGGTGGTGAGTACCACCGATGAAGCCATCGCCAAGGTCAATGTCGAGCGCTCCTACGCCGTGATCAACGACAGCGAGTCTCCAACCGCAGAGTTTGTCTACAACCCCGATGCCCAGTACCCGCTGGATTCGATGAAGCACATCATTGAAGAGGAAGTGGGCGCCAATAAAGTCGATTTTATTGAAGCCAGCCATATCGCAACGCGTTTGCTTGGTGATTCGGTTGCCACCAATTTCTTCATGCTCGGATACGCTTTCCAGAAGGGCTATATCCCCATCAGCGCCGAGGCGATTGCGCAGGCCATTGAGTTGAATGCGGTGGCAATCGACTTTAACAAACAAGCGTTTTTGTGGGGCCGTCGTTGTGTCGTCGACCCAGAGGCCGTGCATAAAATTTCCGGTACACCGGTTTCGCACTGGCGGCCGCTGAGCGAAATTGAGGACATCATCGATTACCGTGCTCAGCATTTGCTCGACTATCAGGACAACGCTTACGCCCAGCGCTACCGCAGCCTGGTAGATGAAGTGAAATCTGCAGAGAGCACATGCGCGCCGGATGAAACACTGACCCTGACCATCGCCTATGCCAAAGCCCTGCACAAATTAATGGCGTACAAAGATGAATACGAAGTTGCGCGGCTATACAGCAATGGAGAATTTATCAAGCAGCTGAATGAAACCTTTGAGGGTGATTTTAAGCTGCAGTTTCATCTGGCGCCGCCGCTCTTTGCCAAGCTGGATCCCGACACCGGTTTGCCCAGAAAGCGGGTTTTTTCCGCCTGGATGATGCCGTTATTCAAGCTTTTGGCCAAATTCAAAACCCTGCGCGGTAGCCCTTGGGACCTGTTTGGCTACAGCGCAGAACGGCAACAAGAACGCGCTTTACTGGCGCAGTTTCTTGGCGACACCGAGGAAGTGCTCCAGCATTTGAATGCGGACAACAGATCAGTGGCCATTGAACTGATGGAGTTGGTGCAGCAGATACGCGGTTTCGGCCATATCAAAGCGGCCGCTGTAGAACAGTATGAATTGCGCCGCGAGCATTTGTTGAAGCGACTGCGCGGAGACAGCTTGCAGGTTGTCGAGATTGAGTCGGCGGCCTAGCTGACACTAAGGAGTATGGGATGAGTGTATTTTCGGCGCCCTCGTTTGATCAGCATGAACTGGTTGTGTTTCACGAAGACCCTGCTTCGGGGCTCAGGGCGATTATCGCCATTCACAATACTGCGCTCGGCCCGGCGACAGGCGGTTGCCGTATGTTTGACTATGCCAGCGACGATGCCGCACTGGACGATGTGTTGCGCCTGTCGCGTGGCATGACCTACAAATCCGCGCTGGCGGGATTGCCCTACGGTGGCGGCAAGGCGGTGATTTTGGGTGACCCCGCGCGCGACAAAAACCGTAAACGCTTGCTGGCAATGGGGGAGTTTATCAATTCCTTGCATGGGCGCTATATCGGCGCGGAAGATTCCGGCACTGGCGTTGCCGATATTCAGGTTATGCGAGAAAAAACGCCATACGTTTATGGCGTGGCAAAGCAGCAACGTTTTGGTGGCGACCCTTCACCCTACACGGCCCTTGGTGTGTATTGCGGGATAAAAGCCGCCCTCCGCTATCAGCGCGGCAGTGACGATTTGTCGGGTCTGCGTATCGCCATACAGGGGGCAGGAGCCGTTGGTCGCTGTCTTGGCGAGCGCCTGCTCAAGGACGGCGCGGAGGTCTACGTGGCCGATATTCGGCCTGCGAACTTACAGCGCGTTGTGGATCTGGGCGCGAAAGCTGTGCCGACAAGGGATCTGTTGTCCCTGGATGTCGATGTTTTGGCGCCGTGCGCAATGGGCGCTGTGCTCAATGAGGACACTGTCCGAAACCTGTCTGCCGACATTGTAGCGGGCGCTGCCAACAATCAACTGGCGTCACCGGAGCTGGCCGAAACCCTGCGCGAGCGGGGCATTGTCTATGCACCGGATTTTGTGATCAATGCTGGCGGTATTATCGATGTTTACTACCAGCAGCAGGGCGCGGGTTCGGAACAGAGCGAGCGACACATTGAGCAGATAGGCGAGACCTTAACGCGGGTACTGCAATTGTCCGAGGCCGAGGGCCGTTCGACGCACGCCGTTGCTGAGTCGCTGGCAGAAGCCCGCTTTCGGCTGCCCCCACCTGAAAAGCTGGCGCTGGCCTAAAGCTGGGTATCGAGTGGCAGCTCGGTGGTGTTTTTGATTTCGGTAACCGCAATATGAGAGTGGGTTTCGCCCACCATAGGCAATGACAGCAAGCGCTCGCGCACAAATACCTCATAGTGGCGAATGTCTTTGGCGACAATCTTGAGCATGTAGTCCCAGATGCCGGTCATCGTATAGCACTCCACCACCTCGGGCAGTACACCTACGGCAGCTTCAAAATCTTCCAGATACTGGCGGCCGACCGTGGTGAGGTTCACGGTGGTAAAGACCACCAATTCCATGCCCAGTTTTTCGCGGTTGAGCAGGGCAACGCGCTTTCGAATAAGCCCCTCTTGTTCGATCCGGTTAATCCGCCGCCAACAGGGGGATTGCGACATATTCAGGGTTTCGGCGATCTCTGTGGATGTCTTGCTCGCATCCTTCTGGAGGATATTCAGGATTGTTACATCTTGCTTGTTTAGGTCTGCTGCCACCACATCTCTCCCAATATCTTGCATATCTAATGCAAGTATTGATCATAAGTAGGTATTGGGAAAGCTTGCCCGGCTACAGGTATGTGAGTGGGAGGGCCTGCCGGTCGACAATCTTGCGCATCACAAAACTCGAATGCACCCCGGTTACGCCCGGAATGCGGGTAATGCGGTTCAGCAGCAGTGACTGGTAGGCATCCATATCCGGCACAATGACCTGTAGCATGTAGTCCGCGTCCTGGCCGGTGATCAAATAACAGGCCTGCACCTCCGGGTAGCTACTGATCTGTTCTTCAAAGGCTTCAAAACGGTCTGGTGTGTGCCGGTCCATGCCAATTTGAACAATAGCGGTCAGCGACAGTCCCAGCTTTTTTGCGTCCAATATGGTGGTGCGCCGCAAGATAATTCCCGCCTCCTCCAGCAGCCGAACGCGCCGCAGACAGGGGGAGGGCGATAGGCCAACCCGGTCGGCCAGCTC
>JBFKDP010000217.1:0-6951 GCA_041619575.1 Litorivivens sp. | reverse complement strand
TTGGAGCGTGGAATTCTACCGCTCAGCTTCGCAACCATATTCAGCTAATAGTGACTGGTAATAGCTCTGGCGCTTACCCCACCGCGTCAGCTCAGCCACTGTACCACCGTTACTCTTCAGTTTTGCGTAGTTATCAATATTGGTTTGGATACGCTGACACTTCTGCGTTGAATCATGTGCCAACGCATGAGCTGAAGAAACCACCATAAAGATAGCAACGGTAGCAATATGTACTTTGCTTTGGTTATTTATATGCATATTTGCCTACTCTCTTATTATCGCAAAGGTGTGCAATCACTTCACGCACCAATACTGTGCACAAAGAATCATGGAAGGTTATTATAGTGCAATAAAGAATACGAAGGCTATTCGTGCGCTATACAGAAGGACAGAGTTCACTCCCAACGAATCACTCCTTAAGAAGGAGGGTCGGTTATGGCATCAACGAGATGAAAGTCCGCGCAACCAGATCTGCCTCCACTCTTTCGAATTATTATTCGGAGTAAGCATGCAGTGTGAGCTCCCCATAGCCAATTATTTCTAGAAGCTCAACATAGATTTATACAAAAATTAATCGAGAACAATTAGGGTATGTAGATAAAGCGCGAGCCATGTGCAATCCACAACAGACGTAATCTTACTTCCCTCGAAATATCTTTGTAATTGATCCTCGATATCTGCCAGTCAAGCTAGTTACTCGTACGATGCAATAATGCCAACGCACATCATATATCTAGGGCGACCATCGAAAAGACCCTGAATGCTGCAGAGACTACTACTTCCCAGCGTGAACTCATAATCAATTGGGCTATAGAGAGATGAGTTAAAGTGGGTTTTTATCTCAGTTGGTTAAGGCATCCGGCACATAGTTGGCAGGTCGACAGTTCAATACCATCCGGGGCCGCCTCCGGCTATTCTCAGGCATCTCCTAACTTTCGTTGGGGTATTCGACGCCTCTTAACAATCGCATGATATTGATCGTGGAACACACTCCCGCAAAGATAGGTATTGCGTATGTATCGTCGCCCCGTGCAATGAATCCCTATGGTAGAGTATGACGAAATAACTACTGATTACACTGAGCATGTCCTACTTTAAAGTCGCCTCCATCCTGATTCTCACAGTCGGAGTACTAGCCGCGCTGTTTATTATTTTGCAGCCAGACACAGACTCACTGGAAACGCCAGCCCGTTCCAAGCTTCATCCCGGAACTGAAGAACCACAGGCACCAGCTAACACGAACTACAGAATCACTGTGAATGGCGGCCACCGAGTTTCTGGCCCCGAGGTCATTTCAGCCATCCAGGAACAGACACTCACCATTGAATTCCTAAGTGACCAAAAGGGCGAACTCCACCTCCATGGCTACGACATTCACCTTGAACTCCAGCCAAACCAGATCAACACCTTGACGTTCACGGCCAGCCACGCCGGGCGCTTTGAATACGAATTGCATGGCCACCACGCTGGCCACGCTGCACTGGGTGTTATCGAAGTCATGCCACGATGATGCTCCGCTGCTCTTTGCTAATAATTCTGGGCGTATTCGCGCAGAGCGCCGTTGCCCACTCGTTTGGAGTCGTCTACACCCTGCCATTGCCATTCTGGCTATACGGCTGGGGGGCAGGTGCAGCCCTCGTCACATCCTTTGCAGTGATGGCGTTTTTTATGAATCACCAGCCAGAGCAAACCCACAGGCAAAATCTGGAAATTAGCCAGCACAAGGTCATCGTCTTCATACGCACGCTGCGGCTACGCGCAATCTGCCAATGTTTGAGTGTTGCGCTGCTGGTGCTGTGCATCATTGCCGGGCTCCAGGGTACGCAACAGGTCTACCAAAATTTCAACATGACCTTTTTCTGGATAATTTTTGTGCTCGGCTTCGCCTATTTGACCGCTCTGGTCGGTAATATTTATGCCAGTCTTAACCCCTGGAAATGCCTTGCTACTATTATTGGCCAATTCAGTCAGCGCTATGCCGCTGGCCTGTTTCGCTACCCCAAGCGACTTGCCTACTGGCCAGCACTGATAGCCTATATGGGTTTTATCTGGGTCGAATTGTTTGGCTCGGCAACGCCCGCAAATTTATCGTGGTTACTGTTGGGCTATACCGTACTCAACATCATGGGGGCAGGGCTTGTAGGCGCAAGGGACTGGTTTCGTTACTGCGAATTCTTCGGGGTGTTCTTTTCACTTCTCGCACTGATGGCACCGGTCGATTACCGGCCCGGCACAGCCAAACAAGATGGCCAATTAAAAATCAGACTGCCTTTTAGCGGTATCTACAAGGCGGGCGTGGCAGAGCTAAGCCTCTTGCTCTTTATTCTGTTTATGCTGTCCTCAACGGCTTTCGATGGCCTTCACGAAACCCGTTTCTGGCGCGCCATCTTCTGGCGCGACCTGTATCTGAGTCATTTGCAGTACTACACGAGTGATAATCCGCTGTTGGCGGGACCGCAAATGCACCAACTCTGGCAATATTGGCAGCAGTTTTGGCTCTTACTGTCGCCGCTGGTCTATCTACTCGTTTATGTTGTATTTATTGGGCTTAGCAAGCTTGCCAGCCAGACGTCTCTTTCGCTGCGCACGCTTTGCATGAGCTTTGCGCCTACCTTGCTGCCCATCGCGCTGGTCTACCATATCGCCCACTACTACACCTTGCTGCAAACGCAAGGCGTAAAGGTCATAGCGCTGTTATCCGACCCTTTCGGTCGCGGCGACAACTGGCTTGGCACGGCAAACTGGTTCAAGGCACCCGCTGTTCCAGACCTAGACACTGTATGGCACACGCAAGTTGCGTTGATAGTGTTGGGCCATATAGTCAGCGTTTATTTGGCCCACCGGGTTGCACTGGAATGTTTCGAGGGGCGACGACAGGCGCTTGTCAGCCAACTGCCGATGCTGGCCTTAATGGTTGCTTTCACCACCGCAGGGCTGTGGATACTGTCGAAACCGATTGGCAGCTAGCTAGGCCCAGAAAAAAACGGCACCCCCACATCACAGGTGCCGGCATCAAGGTCTAGCGGTAAGTGGAGTCGTCCGAGGTTGTCATGTCGCCAACCGGAGCTGGCCGCAGAATGTTCGCCGGAGGTGGCTGCAATCCGTTGGCACGAATCGCCGCACTGGCTGCTTCGGTGCGCTCCCATGTCTGCAGATAAGCTTCCGCTGAATTGAACAGATGCTCGATCTGGTCCGTACGCCCATCCAATACCAGTTCCTGCACCCAATCGGCCAGCATACCGTAATGGGCATTGCCATCGACATCCACATGCCAGCTCTGCGCCAATGAACCATTCGCATCACTGCTGATCGGCTGGTCAAAGACAACCGGCGTCGCGTTGGCAAAATTACTTAAACTGTCAAAGGGTGCCCCCGCATAAAACGTAAAGGGGTAGACCACGGGTTTATCCGCAACGGCCTGCGGACCTCTCGGACTTGATTGCGCCGACAGGCCATTGGTATCGGTACCATAGCCAAAACCAAACAGCAGCGGCGTACCGCCACGCTGCAACATGGCGACATCATAAATTGAATAGGTTTCATCCATATCTTCACGAAAGCCCTTACTTGAGCCATTGCTCGGATACAGAAAGCCACCGTTGGCCAATGCCCGGGTCGCCTGATCAACCGTCGTTCCACCAAAGGTACCGTGGGTCGATACAAAGGGATAAACCGGATTCTGGGCCTCAGCAAGCTCCAGCGCCTGGGTTTTCATCGCCACTTCCATATGATCCCAGTCAAACAGGAATCCCATTTCCATCATTTTGCCGTAAGTGTACAAACCGGCCGGTGTCATCCAGCGCGCATTACACTGTGGTTTTGTTGGATAACATGGCGTTGAACCGCCAGATCGGCCACCCTGCCCCGTGGGTGCACAGGCTGGCTGCTGCAGAAAAGACTGGGTACTACCACCAGAATCACTCCACAGGTAACCGGAGAACCCGGGCGTTGCTCCTTCTTCAGGGCAACTGTAGGTTGTCCAAAACTCCCCGGTTGCCGTTTCTGTGGTTGGCAAGTTTTCAATCAGATCTGCGAAGCTGTCCGCATTCGGACCAGACGCGAAAAAGTCGACAATATCTGCTACGTCGCCTGAGGGAATACCGCCAGTATTCTCGCGGTTGCCTACATTGAGCAGTGAGCCATCGAAAATGCCGTTGCCGCCAAAAGCGTTGTCAAACTCATGGATGGAAATAATCTGGCGCACACCCCAGCCGTGGATGCGCTGCATCTGGGTCAGAATCGAATTCGGCTTACCCTCTTCGGTTGTGCAGTTATAGGTATTTTCTGCAGGTAGCGATGCATCCGCTGCCAAGCCACTGCCGTCCGCAGGCTCCTCGAAAGGTTCCTTTTCCCGACCGGGTTTATAGTTCAATTTGCAGTCAAACAGATTAGAGATTTCAATCCCCAGAACCACCGCGATTTTGCCATCTTCGATGACTTCCCGCGCCTCCTCCGGCGTATGCACAATCTGGAAAAAGCCTTTGCCCGGACCACCGTACTGCGCATCAATATAATTTTCCATCGCGTACATGGTGCCGGCCTGCCGGCCAGCGTTATTCATGGAGTTACAGTCTCGGGTGACGTCTCCGCTCGCGTTACGCTGCAATTCACAGAGGGTCTCATTGTCGACCAGATCATTGACCGCCACGCGCAATCCGCCTGCCCACGCGCGTTCCAGCCACTTCCAGTAAATGGCTTCATGAGTAAGGTTGTCCCGGGCGGGCCATTCGGTAAATTGCGGCCAGCCCTCAGTAGCATGCCCATCAAAATCTTGCGTCCAGGCACCACCAATAAAATCAAGTTGCCCCGTCGGTCCGTGCTGGGCCGAGCAGTTACCCAGCGCGTGCTCTACACCAAATTTGTGGAAGGCGTAGCCCCACTGACCACCGCCCAGGAATTCACTCGAACTGATATGCACGTGAGCATCGGCGTGCCCCAGCACCGTGCCATCGGGCTGGGTTCCCTTGAATGGCGTACCGCTGAAATTACTCTGGGCTTCAGGGAACTGCGCGCAATCCTCCAACGGCATTGCCACAAAGCTGAAGCTCTCTTTGTCGCCACCAACTGGGGATACGGCCACCAACTTGCCGTTGTCGTCAATGGCCAGTGTTCGGCCAAAGGGTATCGCCGCGACCTTGAACTCACTCGACAACACCGGCTGGTTGTCGAAGTTTCGCCAGGCATCAATCTGCGCCGGCGTGGGTTCAACATTATACTCAGGCAGCAGGGCGTAATGCGTCTGATCGCCAACGGCGGTGATATGCCACTCGGAATTATCCGTTGCATTGGCGCTGATCACATTGTTCAGCTCTGCGCCATTGGTGAACGACATCAGCTCACGACGACTGTTATAAAACATGTACTTGCCCAGACCTGTGGGCTTCATATAGAAGTGCTCTGCGGCATTACGGTTAATGGAAACCGCCTGATAGATATTGCCGTCATAGGTTACATAACGGTCGTTGCCTTTGGCCCGCAACACCCAGCAAGCATTGGCCATATCGTAGCGGCTGATCTGTGGATCAGCTTCCACCGTATCGCCAATACTGCTACAACCCGGATCGGCCGGGAAGTCTGCAAATCCGTCACCATCGTTGTCGATACCATCAGCACACTCAGGCGTCGCCGGTGGATCAGTTTCATCATCGTCGCCCGCAAAGGCACAGCCAACATCCGCCAAGTCAATGTGCCCGTCGAGGTCGTTGTCGATACCGTCATTACACTGCGTGGGCACGTATTCAGTGTCATCGCTGGCATCACTACAGCCCGGGTCATTCGGAAAATCGATCAGACCATCCTGATCGTTATCCACACCGTCATCACATGCCGCTGCCGGCGGTACCGGGTCTGGCGCCGAGGGGACATCAGGGCTATCACTTGAGCCACCAATATTGCAGCCTGTTAGAAGCAGCAGGGCAAAGGACACAGGCAGGAAGGCAGAAAGGCGGCGCATGAAAACTCCTGGGCGAGAGGCAGGTCAGTCGTAAAGGCCAACGCTCGGTTTACAGACCGGCGCCGGTCAATTATTAAGTTGACGAGTAGTATATTGCCGCAGTGCAGGCAGCGTCCAGCCAGCGCGCCCGAAGCTAAAGGGGAATAGGGGTTAACCTGACCCTAACGCATTGAAAAGGGGGCATAAAGAGCCATACCTACTCTATCAGAAGGACGGAGAACCATTTTTCGGGTAGGCGAGACGTCGATTGAATGTCGCTGCAATGGCAGAACCGTCAGATTCAATATCGGCAAGCTTCATCGTCGTTGATACGGCTGGTCCCACCCTATCCAGCAGAAGAACCAGCTGCAGATCGGGGTTCCACCACACTGTCAGCGCTCCTGCGCTAAGTTCCACATGGTATTTCTGTACTCGCTTGCAGCCTGAGCCTGATTCTTCAAGCAGAAGCATTTTATCCAGTGCCTCCGGCGCCAACAATTGGTAGCGGGAGGGCCATTCGTTGACGACGCCAAATTGAGTCGACACGCTCAGCAAACGCTGTGCGCGATCGTCATAACGCCGGTATTCAATATCACGCCCCTCTAACCGCCGCCAGACCTCCGTCACACCACTGTCGAGTCGCTCGTGAGCCACGTCATTCCCGAGGCGCCACAAGATCAGCGTCTCACGACTCGTTTTGGCGCTTGTAAGATTGGTTTTCTCAACGTGATAACGCGCGCCGAGAATCTCGCGGTTCATGTCACACTCAGCAATAAGTGCTCCACTTAGTAACATACCGCCAAACAGTCGCAGCAGACATAAGGACATGTATTCAGGAAAGAATTTCAATGACCTGCCCTGTAGAAGTGGCGGTTAGACGTAGCCGTCAGGAAAGGTGATTTTCAGCAGAAGCGCCCGACATTGCAAGACAATGCCGGGCTTTAGGACTAGACCAGAGCTACTTGCGTAATTCCAGCTTGGCTATCTGATTACGGTGAACTTCATCTGGGCCATCCGCA
>JBFKDP010000216.1:0-7004 GCA_041619575.1 Litorivivens sp. | reverse complement strand
TCGGCGGCTTTGCCGTGAGCCAGACATGCGCCAATAGGAATGCCGCCGCCGAGACCTTTGGCGGTAACGACCACATCGGGCATGATGGTGCTGTGCTGGAAGGCAAAATATTTGCCGGTACGACCGTTGCCGGTTTGCACTTCGTCAAGCATCAACAGCCAGTGGTTCTTGTCACACAGCGCACGCAGTTGTTCCATAAAGCCGTCTGGTAGTAAGTTAATGCCGCCTTCGCCCTGAATGGGTTCCAGCAGAACGGCGCAGACGTCCTGGTTATTTTTGGCGATCGTTTCCAGTGCTTTGATATCGCCATAGGGCGCGCGGGTAAAGCCATTGATCAGCGGTTCAAAGCCCGCCTGCACTTTGCGGCTGCCCGAGGCTGTCAGTGTGGCCATGGTACGGCCGTGAAAGGCGCCGTCCATAACAACAATCGTTGGGCGATCGATATCGCGGGTATGGCCGTAGAGGCGAGCCAGTTTAATAGCGGCCTCATTGCCTTCTGCACCGGAGTTGCAAAAGAACACATTGTCCATGCCAGACGCGGCACACAGGACATCAGCAAGCGCCTGCTGGTTTTTCACACCGTAGATATTGGAGGTGTGTAGCAGTTCACCAGCTTGTGCCTGCAGTCGGCGGGTCAGTTCGGGATGTGCGTGGCCCAGCGCATTGACGCCAATGCCGCTGATGGCATCGAGGTAGCGCTTGCCTTCGTCGTCGAAAAGCCAGACGCCTTCACCGCGAGAAAAACTCACAGGGAGGCGATTGTAGGTCGACATCACCGTGCCAGTAGTCATGCTGCTTATTACCCTTGATCGCTAAAGCTGGTTGCAAAAACGCAAAAAGGCAGCTTGTGCTGCCTGTCGAACGAGCCATCATATCGCCAAGTGCAAGCGCAGGCAATGCTCTTGCATGCGCTATTTGTGGGGGCTTGCTGGGTGCTGTGGTTGCGGCTTATTGAAATAGCCCCTTAAATTTCTCGCGCGCCTTGTCTTTCAGCTTTTCGCGGCTGCGGTCGATTTCGGCGTCGGCTTTTTTCTTGATTTCCTGCTTGGCCATTTCGGCCAGCGTGTCGCGAAAGCGAGCCGTGTCAAACTTGCAAGGCAGGCCCTCTTCGCCAGCGAGCTCGCCCTTACATTTGACCGGAATGATAACGCCTTTCAGACGCTCGTTAATGCGGCAAGAGGGGTTTTCGTGAATGGCGCCGAGAATACGCAGCCCGGCCTTGTAGTTAAGGGTCATCTGCTGGGCATCAATCAGGCCTTCACCTTGCAGGGCCATGCCCTTCATTTGCGCAGTGAGAGCGGTGTTATTGAGTACATCACCCTTGATGCTGAGGGCACCACTGAGGTCTTCAAAGGGCGTAACCTTCGGCCAGCTTGTGGTATCGATACTTTCCTTGTGGGTGAGAGCGATACCTTCACAGGCCATGGCGGCCATGCTGGTGCCTTCGAGTTGGCCCTGTTTGATGGCAAAGTCGACCTGGCCTTTGGCGTTTTGGCGCAGTGCCGAGACGCGATTGCCGCTGGTATTCAGTGCCGCCGTGATATTGGCAAGTCCGGAAAACTGCTGCATCTCGGCCAATTGAGTGAGCAGGGGCAGGGTTTTTACATCGTGAACCTTGGCCTGCATTTGCCAGCGCGGTGTATCACTTTGCGCATTAATAGACGCAGTGGCGGCAAAGCTGCCTTCGTAGAGCTGACCGCTCAGCGGTTCTATTTTTACGATTCCCTCAGCCGCATTGGCTTTGAGAACAAGTTTTGTGACGGGTATGCCGCTGGCAATCAGCTCGCCGGCGCTGAAGTCGATATGCAGTGCCAGAGAACGCAGGGTGTCCAGTGGCAGCAGATCACTTTCTTCCGCAGGCGCTTTTTCCTTAGACGCAATTTCCTTAGGCGCTTTGCCGCTGCTTTGTGATTGCGCTTCTTCAGGTGCTGGTGGCAGGTAGCGGTCGGCGTTGAGTTTGTCGAGGTTCAGGCTGGCGACGATTGCGCCACTCTTTATTGTGTAAGATGCCTTGCCGCTCACTGTGGAATCGTCCAGCACCACTGACAGCTTGTTCAGATCAACGCGGCCCGGTTCACCGCCAATGTCCGTCGACAGTGCAACCCTTTTCAACACGCCGGGGTCACTGGTAACTGGTACGGTTTGGCCAAGCTGCTTGAACCATTCGCGCAAAGAAAACTCTGTGACACTAAGCTGGCCTTTGAGCTGTGGCGCTGTTGAGTACTGCGATACTGTCAGGTCGGTATTGAGAGACAGGTTGGCCAGAGAGACAAGCAGCGATGACAGCTTGATGGTTTCCTTGTCGAGTTCCGCGGCGATGTCACCGCTAACAGTCGCGGTCACTTTCTTGCCATTTAGCGGGGCGCCTGACAGGTCAAATCGGCTGTCGAGGCCTGTCATGGTTAGCGTGTTCAGGGCTTCATCGGCGCTGAAGGTTGCGTCAAGACTCGCGTAGACATCCAACTGCGGCTCGGCTGTGGCGACGTGGAAGGCCAGTGATAGAGGGAAGGGCTGGCCCAGGGCGATATCCGTCGATTGCAGGCTTAGCTCATCCAGCGTCACGGCTTGACCGCTGGCTTCGTCGCGGTAGGCCACCCGTGCATCGGCGATATTGACCTGGCTGACCTGAAAATCGAGGCTTTTGTCCGAGCTGCTTTGCGCTTTCTCTGCTTCCGGCTTGGCATCGCCTGTGCTGGATTCACGCATAACGCGGGTCCAGTTACCCTGGCCGGATTGATCGCTGACCAGATCCAGGCTCAAACCCAGCACTTCAAAGGTATGCACCGAGGGCTGCATTTTTAGCAGAGACAGCAGGTCGACCCTGGCGACCAGACGGTCGACTTCAAAAAACGGATCGCCGTTCAGACGGGCAGAGACGGCGTTCAACTCCAGCCCGAGAGGCATAAAGGACCAGCCGAGGTCGCCTTTCAGGTTGAGTTGCAAATGTGTGCGCTCACTGACAATGGCCTCGATCTGGGGTTTGTAGTCATTGGGATTTAGCAGCATTACCACCGCGGTGATGGCCGACACAGCAAGGGCGGCGAAAGCAATTAAGGCAAAGAGGACGTAGCGCACTGCGGCAGGCATGATAAGAACTCCAGTGTCTGATCAAAGCGTATGACTTATATGGCCAAGACTATAGCAGGGGTCGGTGAATAGACGCAGCTCACTGGTAGGATTCACTAATGTCTTTGTGGAAGGCTGGACAGAAAAGGTACAATAGCGCCACGCCAAACGGGCGAATTGTTTAACGTAGCAAGGTGAAGCATGGATATTATCGATACAATCAAACAGCAGATAGCGGATAACCCGATCATTCTGTACATGAAGGGCTCTCCCAATCAGCCCCAATGCGGCTTTTCTGCCCGCACCTCTCAGGCGATTATGGCCTGCGGCGAGCGTTTCGCCTTCGTCGATATCCTGTCAAACCCGGATATTCGCGCCAAATTGCCGGAAGTCGGTAACTGGCCCACGTTCCCGCAACTGTGGGTGGAAGGTGAGCTGATAGGCGGCTGCGATATCGTGTGTGAAATGCACGAAAATGGTGAACTGCAGGCGCTGCTCAAAGAAGTGGGTGCCAGACATCCGGCTCCGCAGCAGTAACAGGCTGTTTCTAAATCCCGCAGGCAGCGCCTGCGGGATTTTTTTTGCCCGAAATAACTACCCAGCCCTCGGGCTTGCCCGGTGAACTCGCCCGCCTAGCCGTGCCAGACGCCAGTAAGGCCGGACACAAACTGGTCTTTGATGCTGATTTGCAGTTTAACCTCGCCGTCTGCTGAGCGTGGCAGGCCAAAGCGCAACTCGGTACCGCCCAATTGCCACTGCATGACACGTACAAGTTGGCCGCTGTTGAGTGCGGCTTGCAGGTTGGGTTCAAATTCACCGCTCAGTTGTTGGGTGTGGGGCGCGCCAAAGCGACTTTGCAGGTAAGCATTGAGGGTTTCGAACAACTGTTCTGCACGCTTGCCGTCCATTCCTCTCAAGCTGACGGATAGATGTGCCTCGTCCAAAAGGTGACCCTGCTTTATCAATTCGAGCTGTTGCAGGATGTTGGCATTGGGCAGAAAGTAACCGGAATAGCGGCTGCTATCAGCGAGCTGTTGTTGGCTCACCGGATTAAAGTTGCGCGCGATATCTTGCGCCAGTGAGTAGTCGCCGCGCGCGATAAGCGCGCTCAGCGCCAGTATGGGGTCGATAACGCCCTGCAGGTTGTGGCTTTGCGGGAGTTGTAGGGAACGGCCCTGACCATCAACACTGAAGCGGTGGTTGACGCTCAGTACTACACTGTCTTCCTGCTGGTCACCCAGCAAATTGCTGTGACTGACAAAGCGTCCCACTTCGGCGCGCCAGTCGGTATTGCCCTGACGGAAGGCATAGGACAGGCTCAGTCGGCGGTTGCGATTGCGGCGGGTTGTGGTGGCGGGGAGGGGCTCCGCTTCTCGTAGGCTACCACCATAGAACACTTGCAGGTCGTGCCGGTTTTTTCGAAAACCCAAGGATAGACTGGGCGCAAACTCCTGACTATCCAGATTCTGGCTGTCCAGGTCGCGCCAAACCAGCTTGGGCGCAATGTACGCTTCCCCCCCCCAGAATGAACCGGAGCTACGTGAACCCACATGCCAGTCGCTGCTGCGCGAGTGGGTTTTGTCGTTACTGAAACGTGTGGTGCTGTCCACCCCTTGCCAGCCGGCATTGATACCGTGGTTTTGATTCAGGGGATAGTTCACTTGCAGGGATTGACTGTCGCTGCGTGTGTGGGAGCCAAACCCGCTGCTGACGCGTTCCGAGGCCTGGGTATTGAGCACAAGACCATTGTCAAAGCTCAGGCTGTAGCTTGCTGCATAATTGCGATCTCGGCTATCGCTGGTCAGGCTGCTGATATCCTGAACGTCCAGATTTAAATAGCTGTCACCCAGGCGCTGGGCCACAGAGGCGAACCAGCGCTTTTCCCCTGGGGTGACGACGGCGCCACGCGGTAAAAAGTGCTCGTTGTAGCGCTCAAAATTAATTCTTATCCGCGTGCGGTTGTCGAATAGCTGGATGTTGGATTCTGCGAAGACCCCTTGGCCGTCCTTGCCGATATTGGATTGGTGGAGAATCTCGGCTTCCCATTCAATGCGGTGTTGTTTCCCGCCGAGGCTGTTAAACCAGGCCAGTGAACTGCTGCGCTGCTCCGCCGCGTGGTCAGCGTCTTCACTGAAAACAAAGTTCAGCGCCAGATCGCCGAGGTGTGAGGTGCTGGTCAACCAGCTGACGCCGGTGTAGCGGTCGGCATAGCCGCCTTCGTTCCAGGCCGACGAATTTAGCCCCGCCAGCAACTGTATGGAACTCTTCTCCAGCGTTTGAATATCGAGCAGCGCCCCCTTGAGGTTGCGGCGCAAGAGGCGCGGTGAAAAGTTTGCATATAAATCACCGGCCTGAAGGCGAAAGGGAAGTTCGCCGTAGCCGTTTACATATTCCAAGCTGGCGCGATTGACGCGCACTTGTTCGCGCGGTTGGCTCAGGTCTGAGTGCTGAGCACCAATGTCGAGTTGCGTGCTGAGATTTTTATAGGCCGAAATCTCCCAGTTGGTGCGCAGGTTGGCGCTGCCGAAATGGTTTGTTTCAATGCCATTGAGGGGGCTGTTAACGCCATTGTCGCGCTCGACTTGCTGACTGCGCAGGCTTAGATTGCCATCGATATAGAGGTCTGCACTGGCTGCTGTCGCAAGGAGCGACAAAGCACCCAGCCGGCAGACTGTGGCTCTCTTGGAGTCTACTAGCTTGGAATGTACTAGCCAGGCGGTAAGGCTCATGGGCATCAGGTTCGCACAGTGCCCAGGCCGAAGCCGCTGCCGCTAATGCTGTCCTGGTCAGCGAATACAACAAAGAAGTAGCCGCTTTGTTCCGGTGCTATTGCAAGTGTCCGCACGGCAGCATTGCGAGCCACGCCAGCCGCGTCTTGGCGGGGGCTGAAATCGTCGCCGGGAAAAAAGCTGTCTCCGGGAAAGAAGTCATCGCCGGGAAAGAAGCTGTCACCCGGGAAAAAGCTGTCTCCGGGAAAACGCGCATTGCCTGGTGCCACTTTAAATCGTGGTGATGTATAGAAGTCGGCGACACGGCCATGTTGCACGCGCACGGCAAACAGGCGGGCGCTGCTGGCTTCGCGCAGTGACAAGCGGAGGGTGATTTGGCGCAGGAGATTGCGGCGCAAAGTGCGTCCGGATTGCCCGGCCAGTGAGTGGCTGTTCGCTATCTGAAGCGTGATGGATCCAGCTTCACCTGCCAGCGCAAGGGGGCAGGCGGCGGCCGCCATTAAGAGTGCGCTGCTACCAATTAAGTGTCGTCTTTTCATGGTGCTCTCCTTATATAACTACAGCGGACAGTCGTTTTGATCGAAGCCGCAGTAAAATCCCTCAACGCTCAATACTTCGTGATCGCCGAAGAAATTGGTTGTGCCTATCCGAATGCGTATCTGCAGAAAACTGTTGTCGCTGAAATCCTGCACAATCAGGGTTTGGGTACCCGGTGTGCTCACAACATCAGAGCCGTTGCTGCGACTAATCACAGTGAAGAAATCGTCGTCGACGGTAACTTGCACGGCGCCCTGGCTAACGCCCTGGGTGGTTAACACCCGCCGGATTGGAAGTGGTTGAGTACTGCTCTCATTGAAAATGCGCAGGCTGCGCGCGCCCGGATTTGGGTTGTAGTCCAGATTGATCTGGCCGGCGGTGGAGCTGATAGGCAAGGGGCCATTGACGGGCAGGACAATGGCTGGGTTACCGCTGTTACCACCCGTATTTCCGCCTCCTGCATTGCCGCTATTGCCTGTTGCTGGTCCGTTACTTGTCGTCAGTTCGCGCGCGGCAGCAATGGCTGTGTCAACCTGCGCGGTACTTTGCTGCGCGTTGAAAGGGTTAATGGTTTGGCCTTGCAGTGTTAGGGGGTCGACCTGAACGAGTGTTGTCAGTGGAACAAAGTAAAGCTGGTGGGTTCGTGTTGCTGGCTTGTTTGGCAAGGCATTC
>JBFKDP010000215.1:0-7039 GCA_041619575.1 Litorivivens sp. | reverse complement strand
GCAACCTGTCGATTGGCCGCCTTGATCAGCCGTTGCGTGTAGCTGTGACTGGGTGCGCTGATCACGGTCTGGCTGTCGCCGGTCTCGCGAAGATGCCCCTGTTCCAAGACTGCTATTCGTTGTGTATTTTCCGCCACTAAGGCGAGATCGTGTGTGATTAGCATCAAAGCACTGCCAAGGTCTTCGCTCAGTGAAAGCAAGAGTTGCATAATCTCCTGCTGAACAATGACATCGAGCGCTGTCGTCGGCTCGTCGGCAATGATTAGTTCGGGTTCTGCCAGCATAACTGCTGCCAGCATAACTCTTTGTCGCATGCCGCCTGAAAGTTGGTGGGGATAGCTTCTCAGAACCTGTCGTGGATTTCTGATTTGAACATCGCTCAACATGCCAATACAGCGCTCGTATTGCTCTGCTTTGTTTTCGCAAGCTGTAAAACGCAGGCATTCCCTTAGCTGTGTACCTACCATAAGCGCAGGATTCAAAGCGGTCAGGGGCTCCTGAAATACCAGACCTATTTTAGACCCGCGTATTTGCTGAATCTGTGTGGCAGAACAAGCGCTCAGGGCCTTGCCATTCAAGACTATTTCGCCAGATCTTGCCGCGATCCCATCCGGGAGCAACCCCAGTGCTGCACGCGCTAGAAGGCTTTTGCCAGAACCCGACTCGCCAACGAGAGCCACCCGCTCTCCGGGTTGAATGGCCAGTGAAAATGAATGCACCAGTGTCTCTTGAGCATCCTCCAGACTCAAACTGAAATTCTTGAATTCAAGCACTGCTGTCACTGCATGCGCCTCCGTGTGCGAGGGTCCAGTTTGTCGCGGAGCGCATCGCCCAGTGTATTGATACTAAGCAAAGTCAGTGAAATTGCGGCACCGGGTATCAGACAAAGCCAAGGTGCCTGGCTGATAAATTGCCTGCCGTCAGCAAGCATGCCACCCCAGCTCGGATAGGGCGGTGGAATACCAAGACCAAGAAAGCTGAGAGCACTTTCAGACAGCAGAGCCTGGGCGAAAAGACTCGAGCACAGTACAGTAAGTGGGCCAAAGGTGTTGGGCACAATATGTCTCAGCAGGGCATAGCGGCTACTCATTCCCATTACGCTGGCCGCCTCTACAAACTCCTTTTCACGGATAGATAAAACGGTACCACGAACGGTCCGGGCAACAGTGGGGGCATAAGCGAGCCCAAGGGCAAGCACGACCCCCGCTTCGCCAGCGCCGATGATCAGCATCAACACAAGTGCGAGCAAAATTCCTGGCATAGCCAGCACAGCGTCAACACAAATCATAAACAGGCGGTCCGTCCAACCGCCATAGTAGCCCGCGCAGGCACCCACAAGTGTTCCCAGCAAGGTAGCAAAGACAACCGAAAAGAAACTTACGCGCAGGCTAACACCCGCCCCCACCAGCATGCGACTAAACATATCTCGCCCAAAAAAGTCGGTTCCAAACAAGTGCTCGAGCGATGGCCCCTGCAGGCGGTGCTCAATGTTTAAAGCCAGTGGATCGTAGGGCAGGTAGACATGTGCAACCAGTGCTGACAACGCGACAATAGACAAAAGTACCAGGCTCGATTGAGCTCCTTTGGACAGGCCTGCAATTGCGCGATATTTCATGATAAGCGCACTCGCGGGTCAAACAGCGGATAGAGAAGGTCTGTCAGAAGATTAACGAGTAGGTAGATAGCAACCACAAACAGAAGGGTGCCTTGAATGACAGGGTAGTCCCGAGCGTAGATGGCGTCGACAATAAATCGTCCCAGACCTGGTATGCCGAACACAGTTTCTATAACGGCGGTGCCACTTAGCAAAGACCCAAGTATCAAGCCGATCACCGTCAGCGAAGGTGCAAAGGCATTGGGAAAGACGTGCTTGAATACTACCTGCATTTCGCTTATGCCCTTTGCACGCGCGTGTACGATATAGTCCTGCTGCATGACCTCTATTGCACTGGCTCGCATTATGCGCGTAAGAATCGCGATTTCTACAAAAACCAGGGCTGTCACCGGTAAAATAAGATGCCGTATCGCTTCGCGAAGATCACTGGCTATATCGACAAATCCGCCGGTTGGCAAGATTGGCCAGTCAATGCCAAATTGGTAAATTAGCAACAAGGCCATCCAGAAGCTGGGAACGGAAAGGCTGAAGGTGGCGACTACCACGATAAGCCTATCGATCCATGTTTTTTGGTAGTAGGCCGCGGCCAGGCCTGCAGGCAGTGCAATGAAAACCGCTATCAAAAACGCGGGAAGGACAACTTGCAAGGTGACCAGAAACCGTTTGCCAATTGCTGGCAGAACGGCTTCTTTGGTCATTAGCGACTGCCCAAAATCACCGCTACCGAGTTTACTTAGCCAGCTGAAATACTGCGCGGCGACAGTATCGTTTAGGCCGAGCTCTTCATTAACGGCAGCCAGCGCCGCTGCATTCTGATTGTCGCCCAAAAGAATGGCGGCAGGATCACCGGGTATTTGTCTTATAAGTCCAAAAATCAGCGCCGATACAACAAAAAGTGTCGGTAGCAGGAGTGCTAGTTTGATTCCCATATAGCGGATCATGGATCAGGTTTTCCTGCGAGGGTCTCGTCTAGCCAGACGCCCCATAGGCGCGGGCGGCCAAAGGCCCAAGGCTGGTAGTTTTTCACTCTGCGGCGTGTCACGTCTGTATTGTGATCATTGTAAAGCCCGATCATGGGCACTTGTTCGCGGTACCGCGTGAATAGCTGATCGAGAATCTTATGCGTCTCTTCTTCACTCGCATTTTCAAGAGCGGCCACCAGAGACCGTGCTATCGGATCATCCCATTGGTAGTTTAGCGAAACACCGCGGTCACCCGTGAAGGTGCCAAACAGTAAGGCCGGATGGCTACGAGCCGAATAGCCGAACGATGACAGCTGAAATTCTCCCTTAAGAAAATTGCTGAGTTGGCTTGCCCAGTCCAACACCTGCAAACGGACGTTAAAGCCTGCTGCGTGCAGCATCGCCTGAATCGCAATCGCATTGTCAAACATATAGGAATACTTACGATTGGTTTGCAGTACCAGTTCCTCACCCTGATAGCCAGCTGCAAGGGATAATTGTCGGGCCTTTTGTGGGTTGTAATCGAGCCACTGCGTGTGTTTTTCATTAAAGTATGGGCTTATGCTCTGTACGGCTGATGCGTTGGCTGGCGCCATCCCCAATGTTGAGAATTCAGCAATCTGGTTGTGGGCCAAGGCGTGGGCGATAGCGCGACGCATTGTGGGCTTTCCGAGCAGAGGATGGTCGCTTTGTATCAACAGTGTCGTCCAGTCCAGAGTCAGGTAGTCGTAAAGTTTGATATCACCCCTGCGCTGCGCTCGATCAGCAAGGCTGTGTCGCGCCGATGGGGGGACGGCAAAAAGTAGATCAACGGCCCCGCTGAACAAAGCCGCCATTGCCGCTGTCGGGTCGGGTGTTATACGAAAGAATAGAGTGTCCAGGTAGGGTGTTTTATTGCCTGTTAAACCGTCACGCGCTTCGCTGCGCGAGCTGTACCGCCGGAAACGATGGAGATATACACCTTCGCCGCGCTTCCATTTGCCGAGGCTGTAGGGGCCAGTCCCGACTGGCCTTTTCCAAGTACCGTCGGCGTTTACGGAATCAGGGTGAACAATGCCGGTCAGGCACTGAAGGTTGGCCATGCGATGTAGAAACAGACTGCTAGCCTTATTCAGTTGAAACTCTACTTGGTAATCATTGGTCGCCTTGATCTCTTCAATGCGTAAGCCGGTATTTCCCTGACCGTCATACCAATCAAGACATCGGAAGCCGGTTGCCGGGTCCAACAGGCGACGCCAGCTCCAGACAACGTGCTCTGCCTTTAATTCGGTTCCGTTGTGAAAATACACGCCTTTGCGCAAAGTGAATTGGTAGGTTCTACCATCTCCGCTGATGTGAATGCGCTCGGCAAGTAAGGGCTTTACGGAGCTGTCGTCGGCAAAAGCAACCAGTGACTCAACTATATGGTAGAGCACCGCATCAGTATTTCCGTCGCGATTGACGCCAGGGTTGGTGCTGCGAATATCTGAACTTATCGCGATCACCAGCTCCCCACCAGTCTTGCCTTCAGCCGCCCTGGTCAGATCGGTGTAGATGAGCAGGCATACGGCTATCAGCATACAAATGTATGCTGGCTGGGGACGAAGCCTTACCGGAGGATGAATGTCGTTTAGTGCTTGCTTCATAGTTCCCTGTTAAGACGTAAGATTCATTCATTTACCGGATTAATCGTGATCGGCATTGACCATTGGAGGTACGGCATTCCTCATTTTCCTCCGTCTTGATAATAAGTATTCATTCTACGTGCCTACAAGCGGATAGGGGAAAGACAAAACAATGACTATGCATATCGCCAAAGCGGCATTTGTGGCTTTTTTGGTATTACTTACGGCCTGTACTCATCGCGCGGAGTTAGCAGCGCCTGACGGCGCATCCCCCTTTATACTGGCGCTGGATGAGAAGCAGCTCGCTCAACGAGAGGCAATGTCTCGCCCAAATAGTTGGTTTGAGGCACATTTGACGAACCCGCCGGTAATGCTTGATGGTCAAACGCTCCATCCAAAACTGCAGTATGAAATTGAGGAACGTGAGCGCAGTCGCAAGGAGCGCGGTATCACTGATTACAACGGATGGTTGATGGGGCTGTGGGCTAAGCCCGATGGGCGCGCTTGGCTGCGGAAGGCGGCGGCCCAAAATTGGGTTAAAATGGCCTACGATGCGGGAGTGCCGGCGAGGACGCAGGAGTTTCAAATTCCGAGTTCAGGCAGAGATATCCGGGCAAAAGTTTACTGGCCGGATATGGAAGAGGGCGAAACCAGGCCAGCGATTCTGTATTTTCACGGTGGCGCCTTTCTGATGGCAAACATTGAGGCGGTAGAGCCTCAGATGCAGATTATCGTCAAGGAGGCTGATATGGTTGTCGTCTCCGTGGACTATTCGCTAGCGCCAGAGCATGTTTTCCCTTCGGCACACCTGGATGCACTTGCGGCCTGGGACTGGCTCCAGGTGAATGCTGCCAAGCTGATGATAGATGCAAATAGTATTGGTATTGGCGGCGATAGCGCGGGCGCGAATCTCGCTGTTGTAGTGGCCAACGAACAGATCCTGGCCAATAAGCCAACTCCCAAAGCACAATTGTTATATTACCCCTTTACAGATTCACGCTCGGAAAAATACAGCTCATTTGAACTCTTTGGTAATGGATTTGGCCTGGATAAGCACTTCATCCGGTTAGCTACCCAGGCTGCAGTTAAGGATGTATCCGATTTGGAACACCCCTGGCTCCGGATAATAGATAACGTGAATTATGGCAGATTACCGCCTGCCGTCGTGGCAACCGCTGGCTTTGACCCCATTCGCGATCAGGGAATCGTCTTCGCCGAGAATTTGGACGCTGCAGGTGTCCATATTGTTCATCAGCACTATCCAAGCTTAAATCACGGCTTTTTAGAGTCGTCGGGCGTTATTGATGATGCCTATACTGCCTGTGTCGAATCAGTTCAGGCCTTTATGCAGCTGATGCAACAGTAGTTGCCCCTGTTGGCAAAATAAAGGCTGCTGAGTCAATTCATCGGCCTTTATGAGCTGCCGTCAAAGTGACGCTTTTCCCGCTTAACTGTCTAATCTTTATTGAATATTGCTGAGTTTTGCAGCTGATATCCGCCCAATTCTTCACGCTATAGTCCTGTTTCAACAGCATTTTTGAGGGCATGTGATGAAGTCAATTCTAATACTGGGTGCGGGGCGAGTAGGGACTGTAATTGCGGATATGCTGCATAACTGTGGTGACTACGCCGTGACATTGGCGGACAGCAACCCTTTAGTTCTACAAAAGTTGACTCAGGGCATAGAGCTTCCCACTCACTATACAACCTGTGTACTCGACGTCGGCGACAAAGCGTCCTTGTTGGCGCAGTTGAGGGGAAAGTTCGCCGTCATTAGTGCTTTACCCTACAACCTGACAGTAAACGTAGGTGAGGCCGCACTGGAGTCGGAGGTGCATTACTTTGATCTCACTGAAGATGTTGCGTGTACACGTGCAATACGAGCGCTGGCGGAGGGAGCCAGCACAGCCTTCCTCCCACAATGCGGTCTGGCACCTGGATTCATCTCAATTGTCGCGAACAATATTGCCAGCCGATTCGACCGTTTAGACAAAGTACACTTGCGCGTTGGGGCTCTACCCCAATTCCCTTCCAATGCACTCAAGTACAACCTTACCTGGAGTACTGAAGGGTTGATCAACGAATACTGCCGCAGCTGTGAAGCCATTGTCGATGGTGAGATCCGAGAGGTGCAGGCGCTTGAACAGCTGGAGCATTTTTCTCTGGATGGGCTCGAGTATGAAGCTTTCAATACTTCTGGAGGGCTCGGTACTCTGTGCGAAACGTTAGCTGGCAGAGTGCAGCAGCTGAACTATCGATCAGTGCGTTATCCCGGACACCGGGACATTGTCAAAATTCTGTTACAGGACCTGCAACTGAATCAACGCCAGGATTTACTGAAAGAGGTATTTGAGGCTGCTTTACCTGCTACAGATCAAGATGTTGTACTGGTGTTTGTGACCGTAAGCGGGTACCGCGAGGGGCGCTACCTGCAGGAGTCCTATGCCAATAAGATATTTGCCAGAGATATACCGAATATGGTGCTTTCCGGCAAAACGCTTACGGGCCTTCAAATAACGACTGCTTCGTCGGTTTGTGCCTCACTCGATCTCTTGGCTGCCGGGAAGCTACCGACCTCCGGCTTTGTAAAGCAGGAACAAATCAGCCTGGATGATTTTCTGTCTAACCGATTTGGCATAAATTTTTCGGACGACCCTTCTCCAGCAATGACAGAGGTGGCCTGACATGAAGCATGCAGCGGCTATTCACTCAGATACAGTCTCGTTGACATCGTACTCCCCGATAGATGGCTCACCCTTGGGCGCGGTTTGTGTTTCCACTCCCGCAGAGATTGAACGCATACTGACCACGGCCAGAGCCAGTTTTTTGCAGTGGCGTGAGGTACCCGCGCCAAGACG
>JBFKDP010000214.1:0-7063 GCA_041619575.1 Litorivivens sp. | reverse complement strand
GGGGCGGCGTAGTCTATGCCACGGTGGGGGCGAACGGTTTTAAATACCGGGTGTAGGCGTTTTGGATTGAAGTGCGACGAGATGCGGGAGAATTCAAGCGGTGCTCGCAGGAAGGCTTTTTGCATACTTTCGCCTTCGGGGGAGTAATAGGCTGTAGACCCCAGTGCATTCGTATAACGGTAAGCTTGGTAGCTGCGACCGCGATTAACATATTCGGCAGCGAGAATGTCGCCGCTTTTATAGCGCTCGCCATCGATATACAGTTCTTCATAAAGCACGATGAAGTGATCGCCTGCGCGTACATCGTAGACAAAGTCCATGACCCCGCCGAAGATGTTGGCCAACTCCATTATCAGTCGCTGCGGCAAATTGGCATCGTCTGCAGCATTGTAGAGAGAGCTGGTAATAGTTGCGCTGGTAAGTCTGACCCTGACCTCTGGCTCACGCGTGATTTCTGAGGTTTTGAAACCGTCTGGAGTGCGTTCAAATAGCAGGGTAGAGATTTTGTCCTGTTGTAACTTCAGCGCCTTCAATTCGTCATTTTCGATGTGAAAAGCCAGATCCTGACCCGGCAGCAGGCGGCTTAGCACTGAGGTCTGTTTGGCCTGCGTTACCAGCTCGTGCAGATCGCGGGCACCCAATCCAACACGATTGAAGATGTGGGAGAGGCTGTCACCGGGTTCTACGGCGACGGTTTCCCATTGTACGGTGGGCGCGAGGGCTTCCTGAACACTATAGCGTTCTATGTTCGAGGGCGTGATCTCCAGGCTCAGGGGAATTGCGGTGCGCTTGGCCTCTGCCATCTCGCCAGGCAGCAATAACAGCAGGAGCACGACCCCGATAAACGTCGACAGGGCGGTGACCACATGTTTCATCGGTGGGTGCGGTAGTGCGGACCACTTTTCGTCATGCTCTGGGTACATCAGTTTTGTCTTCGCGTTATTGTGGGACAGCATACGCTGAGCCAAGTCCAGCGTAAATCCCGGCTAAATCCAGCAGTATGAATCACTTAGTCGACAAACCTATAATAAATCATAAGAGAAGGGCAAATAAAGCGCTAACTTACCCCCCGAACCTTGCAATTCGGGGACTTTGTTGTATTGTGCCAGCTCCGCGGGGTTAGGGTATGAGTTTTTTTCCGGAGTGTGATGGTGGTAGATACAGACTTGATAACTGATTTGCGTAATAGGGGCTTGATTGCGCAAATGAGCAGTGAAGACGAGCTAGTTGAACATTTAATTGAGGCTCCGAGAACGCTGTACTGCGGATTTGACCCCACCGCTGACAGTTTGCACATCGGCTCTCTGGTGCCCCTGCTCACACTCAAGCGTTTTCAAATGGCGGGACATCGCCCTCTGGCATTGGTTGGCGGGGCCACGGGCTTGATTGGCGACCCGAGCTTTAAGGCTCAGGAGCGCCAGCTCAATACGCCCGACGTGGTTGCTGGTTGGGTCGATAAAATCCGTGATCAGGTCAGCCGTTTCATCGATTTTGACTGCGGTGACAATGCAGCCGAGGTGGTCAATAATCTCGACTGGATCGGCGAAATCAATGTGCTGGATTTCCTGCGTGATGTTGGCAAGCATTTTTCTGTGAATGCCATGATCCAGAAAGAGTCTGTAAAACAACGACTTGATCGCGAAGGCGAGGGTATTTCGTTCACTGAATTTACCTACATGATCCTGCAATCCTATGACTTTGCAGCGCTTAACCGCGAGCACAGCTGCACCCTGCAAATTGGTGGCTCTGATCAGTGGGGCAATATTACCGGTGGCATCGATCTGAGCCGGCGGCTGAACCGTTCGCAGGTATTTGGTCTCACCCTGCCGCTGGTAACCAAGGCGGACGGCACCAAATTTGGGAAAACCGAGGCGGGCACCATCTGGCTCGACTCGGCTAAAACCTCGCCCTATGCTTTTTACCAGTTCTGGCTCAATACCGCTGATGCAGACGTCTACAAGTTTTTGAAGTACTTTACCTTCTTAAGCCCTGCCGAGATCGACGATATTGAAGCTGCAGATGTGCAAGCTGCAGGCCGGCCTCAGGCGCAAGGGGTTTTGGCGAATGAAGTGACCCGCTTGATTCACGGCGATGATGGTTTGGCTGCGGCGCAGCGCATTACCGATGCCCTGTTCAGTGGCGACGATGCTGGTCTCTCTGAAGCAGACTATCAGCAGCTCCAGCTCGACGGACTGCCTTCGACGGAACTGGATGTTTCGCGTCTGGCAGAGACACCGCTAACGCAACTGCTGGCCGATGCCGGTATGGCGGCTTCGGGCAAGCAAGTAAAGGACGCACTGGGGCGCAACGCCGTATTTATCAATGGCCAGGCTGCCGGTGTTGCCGATACCATGAACGCTGCGAGCTTGTTTGCTCCGGAGGCCGCGCGCTTCCAAGCTTTTTATCTGGTTAAACTGGGTAAAAAGAAATACCACTTGTTTGTTAGGCCTGCTGCCTGACAGCACTGTTGGATTCAAGTGCAGGAGGCATGAGCAGGAGTGAGCCATTTGCTATCTAGCCCATCGCGACCTGCGCGGCTCTTGTTGCTGATCACCTGCTCTGCGTTGGCCGCCTGCTCTGCAAAACCCTCCGGTGAGGAAAAACGCGCTGTGCTGGGCGCATATCGTGAGCAGGCCTATCAGGTTTACGACGACGCCTACCGTGCGGCCAAAAGGCTATACGCCGACGTCGATGCACTGGTAAACAACCCCTCAGATATGACACTTCTGACTGCGCGTAACAGCTGGCGCGCAGCGCGCGAGCCATATTCCCAGTCAGAGGCCCTTCGTTTTGGCAATTGGTTTGTTGACGAGTGGGATGCGAAGGTCAATAGCTGGCCGATTGATGAGGGCTTTATAGACTATGTCGATGGCAGTTATCTGGCATCGCCAACCAATCTCTGGGCCCGCACCAATATTATTGCATCGCGCTCGATGCGTGTGTCGGACCGCGAGGTTCCTCTTAATTACATTGTGTTCAAACAACTGCAGATGCTGGAGTCGGTCGCAGATGTAGAATCAGTGGTGGTCACCGGATACCACGCGTTGGAGTTTATGCTGTGGGGACAGGATACGCATGGCAACGGCGCGGGTGCTGGAGAACGCCCTTGGACGGACTTCTCCCTTAAACAATGCACCAATGGCGCAGTAGCTGCCGATTCCGAAATGCCGTGCCGCAAGCGGGGCGAGTTTTTGAGAACGGTGACCATACTGTTGATGCGGCATTTGCAGGAAATGCGTGAGCACTGGGGGGCAGGTGAGGGAACGCCAGGGGACCGGCTGGTGCGCGGCGATGTGAATACTGGCTTGAACCGGCTTCTTTTTGGTTTGGCCGCGATGAGTACCGAAGAGCTTTCCGGTGAGCGCATGCAGGTAGCATTGCTCACCCACGCTCCGGAAGAGGAGCAGGATTGCTTTTCCGACGATACGCACAATTCGCTGTGGTATAACGCCAAAGGGATAGAAAACTTTTACTACGCGCGCTATCCAGAAGCTTCCGCTTCTCAAGGGGCGGTATCTGGGCCAAAACCGAGCCTCGCTGCGCTGGCTTGGCGCTATTATCCGGACCTTGCTGCGCGTCTGGATGTGGCTTTTGATCGCACTCGCGAAGTAATGGCTGTCATAAGAGCGCAAGGCGAAAGTGGCGAACAAGTTGTGGATCAGCTGATTGCGGCCGATAACCCTGATGGGAATGCATTATTGCAGGACGCCATTGATCGCTTGCGTGAACAGGGCCTTCTTTTAAACGAGCTGGCGCAAGCCCTCGGCCTGCAATTGATGGCTCCTGCAGCGCTCGGTGAGGCGGCGCAATAGTGCGTACCAGCTTGGTGGTGCTGGCTTTAATCCTTGGCGCTTGCGATGTGGATAAGCAACAATTTCCAGAAGTCGACGAGGCTGTGTTGGTGACCGAGGCTTTATCCGGCGGTGCAACCACCTTTACCAAACTTAACCCCAACGTCTCTCTCGCTCAGCACGCCTATTCGCAACCGGCAACCAATCTGGGTACGCAGGAACGCGCATCGTTCACGCTCGGCAATTCCTTCTTTACCTCGCCCTGGGTATCGGCACCGTCGTCAGTGTCGACCCGTGATGGCTTGGGGCCTTTGTTTAACGCGGCGGCTTGTCAAGACTGCCATATCCGTGATGGTCGCGGCCGTCCACCGGATGGAAACTCGGCGATTTCGTCGTTGCTTAGGATCGCACTTGATAGCGGGCGCCCGGATCCCGTCTACGGCAACCAGATTCAGGATCTCGCATTGCCCGGTGCGCGAGCCGAAGCTGTGCTGGGTATTGATTGGGAGTACAGCGAACGCCGGCTGGCTGGCGGTGAGATTGTCAGTCTGCGCAAACCTGTTCCGGCATTGACGAATTTGGGCTACGGCAGTTTGCAGGCAACGCACACTAGTTTGCGCATTGCGCCGCCCCTGATAGGTATGGGCTTGCTGGAATTGATTGACGAAAATGACCTGCGGGCAGTGGCCGATGAGTTTGATGCCGATGGTGATAGCATCTCCGGGCGAATTCATTGGCTGTCTGGCGTTGAAGGGCGTCAAGTTGGCAGGTTTGGCTGGAAGGCGTCTCAGCCCAGTGTGCGTCAGCAGAGCCTTGCGGCATTCGCCAACGATATGGGTATCAGTTCGGCGCACTTTCCTGATGAAATCTGTACACCTGAGCAATCTGTCTGTCGCGAATTTCCCGTTGGTGGGCGCCCTGAGCTAGAGCCAGCGATCGAGGAAGCGGTTGTGTTTTACGTGCGCCATCTGGCCGTGCCCGCGCGACGGGCTGTGGCAGCGCCGGAAGTCGTAGCTGGGAAAGTGCTGTTTTTTGAGCTGGGCTGCGCAGCCTGCCATCGCCCTCAATGGACTACGGTTACAAGCCCTGACTCCCCCGCTTTATCTAAGCAGGTAATTTGGCCTTACACTGATCTGCTGCTGCACGATATGGGGGATGGCTTGGCTGATGGCGTGATAGAGGGTGACGCCGCCGGGGCAGAGTGGCGCACTCCGCCGCTCTGGGGTATTCATCTGGCCAAGGTTGTCGGCGGCCAGGGTATTGGCTATCTACACGATGGCCGCGCCCGGAATTTCAAGGAAGCAATCCTTTGGCATGGTGGAGAGGCGGCTGCATCCAGCGAAGCTTTCGCGATGCTGCCAAAAGGGCAGCGGGAAAATCTGCTGTCTTTTCTGAAGTCCCTGTAAGCCCATACAAAAACGGAGCGACTAAACGCTCCGTTTTTATGGCGGATCAACGGCCTGATTTATTGGGCAGGCTGGCAGTTGTAAACATCGCTGCCGAAGGCCAGCATTCCCTCCGAGGCTGGCAGGCCTGCATAACCGATATAAGGTTCGGTCTGTCCGTCTGGTAATAGTGCATCGATTGCTGCCTGCCGGACTGTGCTATCGCTGCTTTGCAGTTCACTCATACGCTGCTGCACGCTGACGCCGTCGGCGGGATCGAAATGTATCTTGTCCAAGTTGAACAGATTTTCCAGCGTGCGCAGCATGCTGTAGTGATTGTAGGGGGTATCGTTTTCGAGCCCCGGCTGGGTAAAGGGGCTTAATACCAGAGTACCAAAGCGACCACCGCCTGGTCCAAGCAGGCCGTTTAGTCCGGGGTCGGAGCCGCCGTGCTTCTGCAAACCGCCATCGAGCAGAATGTCTTGCCCGCAACAGGCTGCATAATCTTCCTGGGGATCACCTTGGCCGAAATTGGCTTCATCAAAGAGAATGACGAGCATGCCAGCTTCTTTATAAGCGGGTGAGTTCATAATGACTGGCACCCACTCTCTTAGAAAGAGATCAGCTTCTTCCAGTCCCCCCGGGCCTCCACTGGTGGCGGGAAAAATTTCGTTGCCTCCACATTGCGCAGCACTGTCGTGAGCATTGTGGCAATTGTCGGGAACAATCAAATTATAGTTTGGTGTGGTGCTTCGACTCTGGAGGGCCTCTTTAAGTCCCGGTAGGCTCTGGGCAGGGGAGCCGGTATCCAGATCAATGACATTGGCGTCACAACGTGAAAACTCTTCGGCGGTCGATGCCTGGCCAATAATACTGCGATAAAACAGGAAAGGGTTGTGCCGGGCTGCATACTGCTCTCGCGTATCTGAGCCATTGGTGCCGTCGAGCTCATTCAGCGCCGGGCCGACACAGGTGTTGTCGGCCGGGCGGCCGTTTACGCGGGGTTCGCCTTCCAGCTCCAGCTCCATATCTTCCATCCAACCGCGCCAGCTCAGCTGGGTGTTGAATATCTGGTTATGCATATCCATTTCGTCAACCAGCGTTGGGAAGTTGTCAGGGTAGAGGCAGCCGGCGCCATTTGCCTGACCAAAGTCCAGTGGCGCCGCCGGATCTGCGAGATTGTAGCCGGTCCATTGCGCGAAGATGGCACAGTCGCCGTGAGAGGCGGGGTTGGGCGCCTGCCCCCCGAGCATGGAAATGTAGTTTCCGGTTGAGGCGTGGGAGGTGCCATAGAATTGAGTGAGCAGCTGCCCCTGAGGCACCAGCGTCCCCCTCAAGTACTCGGCAACGGAACCGGGCCCGTATACCTCATCAAAGCTTTTGTTTTCCAAAACGATGACGAATACGTGCTCGATGGGCGCTGGATTGGACTCATTGAAACTGTCAGTAGGGCTGCAGGCCTGAGTGACGGTGTTGACCGCAGACCCGCTGCTGCTGGACGAGCTACTATTACAGCCCGCGAGGCTGACGGTGGCAGCGGCCGTAATGGCCGCCAATAAACGAAGGCTGTTCATTGATGGTTTCCTTTCCTGAATCCATGTGTTGAGATTGGCTGCACAGTCTATTAAGGCTCTGTGTCTTTTTGGTTACAGTTATATAACTTAAGTGATACGGAATTAAAAGCGTTTCGTGCATTTTTTGAGCGCTGTATAGACTTTGATCAGCGCATCTAAACCGGGCTAAAGCCCTTGTTACTGCACGTTTTTTAGCCGCCCGAAATTCTTTTGAAACTTTTTTAAAAAAGAGCTTGCAGGCGGGGCTTAGGTGTCTATAATACGCACCTCTTCTGAGGCAAGCCTCACAAGACATCGACAACCCCGAGCGGTT
>JBFKDP010000213.1:0-7126 GCA_041619575.1 Litorivivens sp. | reverse complement strand
TCATTCACCACTGCACGGTCGAGCACCTGCCACTCAAACGCCTGCTGATCCGAAAAAAGCCGCACCGAGGCATTCATTGCTGTAATTCTCCAACAATAAATTCAATCGCCTCGGGGGCAATGGCGCACAAGCTCGCCAGCGACAGGAAGCCGTGAGGCATGCGCAGATAATTTTTGTAGTGCACGGGCACTCCGGCCTGTTCCAATGCCTGGGCGTAGCGATGGCCGTCGTCGCGCAAGGGGTCACCGTCCGCCGTCACAATCAGCGTAGGCGGCAAGCCGGAAAGATTTTTCGCGTACACCGGGGAAATCATGGGATCGGCCGGGTCGGCACCGTCGCAGTACATCTTGACCACTTCGACCATATCTTTGCGGCGCAGGCCGTGACGCGGAGGATCAATCGAGGGCGACTGCAGCGTGGCATCCAGTAGCGGGTAAATCAGCACCTGTTTGGGAATATCCCATTGCCCGACGGTTTTCAGGCAGAGCGCGGCTGCGAGATTCCCGCCGGCGCTATCCCCCACCACAATCGTGGGCAGACCTGAGCCGGCGACAAAGGCCAGCGCATCTTCGCAATCATTCAAGCCTGCAGGATAAGGATGATCCGGTGCCAGTCGATAGCCAACCGAGGTCACCTCAAGGTCCAGACCATCGCACAAATGGGTGCAGAGATAATCTAGCGAGTCTTCACTGCCGGCCACCCAGCCGCCACCGTGAATAAACAAGACCTGCCGTGAGCGCGGGTTGTTGTTGCGTGGACGAAAGATCTTCACGGGGATGTCGCAATCGCGGCCTTGCACAACAGTTCGCTCGACATCCACCGTGGGCATGGGGCGCAACATCCAGGGCGCGGGCACAACGGCAGCGCGCTTTTCCAGCGGCAACCGCGCAGTCTTGGGGCTGGCACCCGACAGGCCGAATGCGGCCATCAGCTGCGAGAACGCCATCAGCCCCCGCAATCGCCAGCCCTGCAAAGACATAATTGATTTCATTCAATCTCCACCTGTGAAATTCCGGCACCACCGTAACACGGCAAACAATAGCAATCATTGCACACGATTGCAATACACTGCCGAGCCATTCAGCTCTCGCATCAAAAAACTGGAATTACCCATATAAAACAGCAATTTAATATGATTTAATCGTCGAAATTCGTCCGCGTGGAATATTTTTTCTGTGCAAGAAGCATGTCGCCGTGTGCGGCTTTTTGCACTCGATTTCAATTTCAAATATCATACGCGAAGTGTCGCAGGCAGAGCCGGCGTTAATCGTGACGAAGCGTTGCCACCCCGGCCTTGCCCCTTGAAATTCAACGGATTTTCCAGCTGCCATGAAGAACCCGAAAAGCCCCATTGGTATGGCCGATATTGCCCGCCTCGCCGGTGTATCGAGACCCACCGTATCCCGGGCGCTGGGCGATAGCCCACTGGTCAATCAGGAAACCAAAGACCGGATTAAAGAAATTGCTCAGCGTCACGGTTTCATTATCAACCGCAGCGCTCAGAATCTGCGGCGTAAACAGACCAATACCGTTGCAGTGATCATCGACTTTCCGGCGCTGCCTCAGGAAAGAATTTCCGACCCCTTCCATTTTGAACTGCTCGGCAACATCTCAAACGCCCTCGCCAATCACGGCCAGGACATTCTGCTGTGTTCCACTCAGTCGGCGCATTCGGTTCCGCTGGGACAGTTGATGGCGCATAAAGGGGTCGACGGGATTATTTTTATTGGCCAAAGCGGGCAGAAAGAAGAGTTGGCAGCGCTGGCCGAACAGGGCGCGCCCTTTGTGGTGTGGGGCGCCCAGTCGACGCGCATCCCCTACTGCGTGGTGGGCAGTGACAATCATCGCGGCGGCCAGCTGGTGGCAGAGCGTTTTGAAAAACTCGGCAGAAAATCAGCGTTGTTTATCGGCCCGCGGGGTCACGAAGAAATTGAAATGCGTCTTAATGGTTTTACCAAGGCGTGGGTCGGCAACTTTCAGGAGCTGGCGGTTCAGGATCTTTCATTCCAGACCAGTCGCGACGCACTGGGCCTGTGGCTAGGTAAAAATAAAAGGGCTCCGGAGGCGATATTTGCCGGCAGCGATACCATGGCCATGGGTGCGCTGGCGGCTCTAAAAGAGGCGGGTATTTCTGTGCCCGATGAGTGCACGGTGTGTGGTTATGACGACAGCCCGGCAGCGATTTATCACACGCCGGCACTGACCACGGTGAAGCAGGATACGGCGGAAGCCGCCAACCTACTGGTCGACCGGCTGATGAAGCAGATCGAAGGGGAGCCCCAGACTGGCGCCCTGCTCAATACAGAGATTGTTGTTCGAGGCACTTGAAAACCATGTCGTTCGCACTGGTTTCAAGGACGACCGCTTTGTGACTGTCGGAGACCGGAATCCCCGGCAGCAATGAACGGAAGTCTCTGAGTTAAGATTGGTTTTCAGCTATGCGAGTCGACGGAACAGTCTGATGTCCATTGTTAGCGGCCAGTCACCAGCGGAATTCTGGAACGCTTACACACAAAATAGTGCAACTACAATTCCAATACCTACAAACCAAATCCCAGAGCGCAGCGTCGACCAGCCTAAAAGATAACAAGCGCCGTATACGAGCCGACTGATAACAAAAGACAAGGCAAGCAGGTCGACCGTCGCCTGCTCCGCATCATTGATCAATTGAGCAACCAGTACTGCAGACAAAAATGCAGGCGTGATTTCAAAGCTGTTTAACTGCGCGTAATGCGCGCGGGCAGCCATCCCATTCAGGCTGGCAAGAAACTCGCGCGGGGCGCGGTTAGCGGTTGGGGAATACCCTCCCGCCAACTTCGCTGTTACGGTAAACAGATAAGGCAACAGGACTGCTGCTAGCATGCAACTTGTGGCTATCGTCATTACATTCTCCTCTACTAATTACCGTGGCCGCGCGTGAGGTTACAACAAAGATTGCAGACGCTTGGCGATCAAAGACTCGGCTTCTTGCATCATACGGGAAATTAACTCATTGCAAGTCGGGATATCATTGATCAATCCGATCACCTGTCCTGCCGTCCAGATGCCGCCTTCCGTATTGCCACCTTCCAGTACCTGCTCCCGTCCTCGGGCGCCTGAGACCAGCGGTTGGAGATCGGCGAAATCTGTTTCACCCTCCCGCGACTCAATGGACAGCACTTCTTCAGCAATACTGTTCCTGAAAACCCGCGCAGTATTGCGCAAGGTTCGAAAGATCAATGCTGTCTGCCGCTCGTCCGCATCGACCATCGCCTGCTTAACGCTGTCGTGAACCGGCGCCTCTTGGGTGGCTACAAAACGTGTGCCCATATTGACGCCCTCCGCCCCAAGAGCAAATGCCGCCACCATACCCCGCGCATCGCCAATGCCACCCGACGCTATCATCGGTATATTCAGCCTGCTGGCGGCAGCCGGCAATAAAATCAGGTTCGTTACATCATCCTCGCCGGGATGGCCGGCACACTCAAAGCCGTCCACGCTCACCGCATCACAACCAATTTTCTCTGCCTTAAGCGCGTGACGAACCGAGGTGCATTTGTGAATAACCTTGACCCCATGCTCCTTGAACAAGGGGAGAAACGCCTCCGGACTACGCCCTGCCGTTTCAACAATTTTCACGCCGCCGCGTATGGCCGCGTCCGCATATTCTTCATAAGGAACCGGTGTAATAGTGGGCAAAATAGTCAGGTTCACCCCGAAAGGCTGATCTGTCATGCCCCTGCACCGCAGTATTTCCTGGTAGAGAGCCTCCGGGGTGAGCTGGGTGAGGGCCGTCAAAATGCCAAGCCCCCCGGCATTGGATACCGCCGAGGCAAGCTCCGCCCGCCCCACCCATTGCATACCCCCCTGGATAATGGGGTGGCGTATCCCGAGCAGTTCAGTAATGCGTGTTTTCATCGTCTACCCCTTACAGCCGCTCAATGATGATAGCCGGTGCCATGCCACCCGCTGCACACATCGTCACCAGCCCGCGTTTTAAATCACGGCGCTCCAGTTCATCCAGCAGCGTGCCGATCAGGATTGAACCCGTGGCTCCTATGGGGTGACCCAGGGCGATTGCGCCACCGTTTACATTGACCTTCTCACGATCCAGTTGCAGATCGCGGATGAACTTCTCGGCAACCACCGCAAATGCCTCATTGATCTCAAACAGGTCAATGTCGCTAATGCTCAAACCGGCCTTTGCCAGAACTTTCTTCGCCGCCGGCACAGGAGCATTGAGCATTAAGGTGGGCGAATCTCCCATATTGGCCATCGCAACGATTCGCGCCCGGGGCTTTAGGCCGTGTTTTTTTGCGTAGTCCGGCGACGTCAGCAGGATCGCCGCAGCGCCATCCACCACGCCTGAGGAATTGCCGGCATGATGAACGTGGTTGATGTTCAGATCGGGGTAAGCCTGATTAACCAGCTTACGGTAGGTCGTACCCTGGTCGTCCAGCGGGTAGTCCGCCATCGCTTCGAAAGAGGGCTTGAGCTCGCTCAGCGACGCCAGCGTGGTACCCGGTCGCGGAAACTCCTCACGATCCAGCGCTAAGGTGCCATCCGCCTTGTACACCGGAATCAGACTGCGCTCAAAATAACCCTTCTCAATCGCCCTAGCAGCACGCTCCTGACTCATCACCGCCAGCTCATCCAATGCCTTGCGGTCGATGCCCTCCAGCGTGGCGATTGCATCAGCACAAACACCCTGATGGGGTTGCGGGTGGCGCTCACGCAGACGAAGGTTGCCGCTGTCCAGCACGGGCGGCAGCTGATTGTCGCCCTGCCCATAGCTCGACATCATCTCGGTACCACCGGCAATCACCACCTCCTCCATGCCTGACATGATAGAGGCTGCCGCAAAATTCACCGAGGTAATGCCCGAGCCACAAAAGCGATCCAGTGTCACACCACTGGTGCGCACGTCGTAGCCTGCGTCCAATGCGGCCATACGTCCCAGGTCACTACCATGCTGACCGCGCTGGGAACTGGTACCCCAGACGATGTCGTCTACCTCTGCGGTATTCAGTCCGTTTCTCTCCGCTAGGGCCCGCAGTACCGCCGCCCCCAGATGCTGAGGATGCATATCGGCCAATGCACCTTTGCCTACCTTGCCAATGCCTCTCGGCGTGCGGCATGCGTCTATTATCCAGGCTTCATTCATATTCAGACTCTCCTTCCCACTATTTTCCAGTCCACTGGGGCTTTCGCTTCTCGGCAAAGGCTTTGGCTCCTTCGATGGCATCGCGGCTGTTGAACACGACATCCACAAAAGCCTGCTGTTTGTTGAACATCTCTTCCTGCGACCAGTCCTGCGAATCGCGAATAATTGCCTTGCTATGCAGCACTGCCAGCGGCCCGTTTGCCGCAATGGTGGAAGCAAGTTTGCGTGCTTCCTCCAGTGCGGAACCCGCTGGGGTGACTCGATTAATCAGGCCTACCTCATAGGCGCGCTGCGCATCGATCATGTCGCCGGTCAGGGCCAGCTCCATCGCTACCCGTTTTGGAATTTGGCGGGGCAGTTGCATCAGTCCACCAGCGGCGGCAAGCAACCCCCGTTTGGCTTCTGGCAAACCAAATCGCGCGTTATCCGCAGCCACCACCAGATCACAACACAGCGCTATTTCAAATCCGCCCGCCAGTGCAAAACCCTCTACTGCGGCGATCAATGGTTTTTTTGGCGGCTTTTCCACCAGCCCGGCAAAACCCCGACCTTTCAGCACCGGCATTTCACCACTGACAAAAGCCTTCAAATCCATCCCCGCGCAGAAGCTGCTTCCAGCACCGGTGATAATCGCCAGCCGGATATCATCGCTTTCATCCATTTGATCCACTGCGGCCGCAATGCCCTTCGCCATCGCGCGGTTTACCGCATTCTTCGCCTCTGGACGATTCAGGGTGATCTGCATAATCCCCTGACTTACTTCTACCAACACTTCTGAACTCATGCTCTTTTCCTTTTCTGTTGCGACGGATACCGCCCCGTTTTTGCGGGCGCTGCTAAATCCGAGTCGGGCATTTAAGCGGTTGACTGAGCCCCCGGATACTCGTACATTTAACCTAATGGTATTAGATATAAAATCCTTCCACAAGCCGGAACCGTTTATGACGCAGCTTCAGCAAACGACTCTCACAGTGGCCGGGCATGGTGTTTCGCTGTGTGCTGATCACTATCGGGGAGAGTCCACACGCGATGATCTGGTTGTTTTTATGCACGGTGGCGGCCAGACCCGTCACGCCTGGGCGGGCGCGGCTCAAGCCGTGGCGTTAGCAGGTTTTGAAGTACTGAATCTCGACTTGCGCGGCCACGGTGACAGTGACTGGGCACACGATGGTTGCTATCAAGTGGAGACTCGCTCGCTCGATTTGCAGCAGGTTTTATCGAGCTGGAATAAACCCGTGGTGCTGGTTGGCGCGTCGATGGGAGGCTCAACAGCTTTGTACACGGCGCTGACAAAATCACTCACATCAACATTGCGAAAAGTGATTCTGGTGGACTATGTACCCCATGTTGCCAGCCAGGGCATCGGCCGTATCCGCCGTTTTATGGAAGCCCACCTTGATGGTTTTGACTCTGTAGAAGAAGCCGCAGAAGCCGTTGCAGGCTACACCGGCAATCGCAGTCGCGACAAAAATCTCGATTCCATTCAGAAGAACTTACGCAAAGGTGACGACGGCCGGTTACGCTGGCATTGGGACCCCACATTGCTCTCGGTGGAGGCCAGCGAGGAAACCCACACGTTGGTAGAAGCCATCAATCAGTACGAGGGGGACCCGCTTCCCTCGGCAGTTCTGATTCGCGGCTTACATAGCGATGTGGTCAACGACGAAAACACCCAGCGCTTTCTGGCCTTATATCCCAGCCTTCAGGTGCTCGACGTACACGGAGCCGGCCACATGGTAGCCGGCGACAATAACGATGCCTTTATCCATACCCTCCTGAGTACTTTGCATAACACTACGCCTACCACGGCGCCGGAGACCACCCCATGAAACGTATCCTTGCCTTGCTACTGGTTGCGGCGGCAGGCAGCAGCTTTGCCAGCAACGGTCTTTTGCTTACCGCCACCGGCGCACATTCTTCGCTGATGGGCGGCGCCGATACCGCTCACACCGAGGATGCCACCACCGTCAACGCCAACCCGGC
>JBFKDP010000212.1:0-7141 GCA_041619575.1 Litorivivens sp. | reverse complement strand
GCTCAATGTCAGAGTTTGTCATTGGGCGCTTGCTGCAGATCTGGAAGTTGTTTCCAGAAGCGGAAACGCACCAGCGTAATCATGAATACATACGCACTTATGGGCGCAGCTTCAAGGGTTCGGTAATCGGCATCGTCGGCCTTGGCTCTATCGGTGAAGAAGTGGCTAAACGGGCTCGCGCATTGGGGTGTACGATTCTTGCCACCCGCCGCAGCGCGGGCAAGCCGGGTGTCGATCCCGGTTCTGCGCATGAGCTTTATACGCCTGACCGCTTGCATGAGATGCTGGCTCGTTGTGATGCTGTCGTGGTTTCAGCGCCGGCCACACCGGAAACGCACCACTTGATTGATCGCGCAGCGTTTGCGGCAATGAAGCCGGGGGCTGTACTCGTGAATGTCGGTCGAGGCTCGCTGGTTGAAGAAGCCGCTATTCCCGATGCACTGGCCTCCGGGCAACTGTCTGCGGCGGCACTGGATGTCTTTGAAGTAGAGCCTCTGCCGAAAGAAAGTCCTCTCTGGGATACGCCCGGTGTATTTATTTCGGCTCACTCCTCGGTGTCTGTAGATCGCTATCTCGACGACGTCTTTGATCTCTTTGAAGATAACCTGCGTCGTTATGTGAACGGAGAACCTCTTCGCAACCGGGTGGACATGGAAGCTCTTGGCTTTCAGTAACGGAATTTAAGGAGCGCGCTGTGGAATGTGAAGACGATGTTTGTTCCTTACCGGGAGCGTCTGTCAAGGTTGAACCGGATCTGGAGTTGCAGTCAGATGATCCGGAAGAGTTGCTGGCGTTGTTTGAGGCGAATGGTTGGGGGGATGGATTGCCCCTAATTCCACCGACGGAAGAACGTGTAGAGGCAATGTTGGCGGCGGGCGCCGGGTATGACGCCGCGCCGCCTGACGAAATTATTGCCACGCTGCCTCCGCGTTTTGGGCAGGCAACGCGACGGCTGTTGGCGGTCAATGCTGTGCTGGCGGGCTGCCCAAACGGGGTTTTGCCTGTTATCACCTCGGCGGTACGTGCGTTGGCGAGCCAGGAAATTAATCTGCAGGGCGTGAACGCAACCACTCACCCGGTGTCGCCGCTGTTGATCGTTCACGGCAAGGCTGTTGAGGCATTGGGCTTCAATGCGGGCAGTGGCACCTTTGGTCCGGGCTGCCGTGCAAACGCGACCGTCGGGCGGGCGATCAGGCTGATTATGCTCAATATTGCCGGTGCCACACCCGGTATTGGCGATGCCTCTACGCAGGGGCAGCCCTCAAAGTACTGCTATTGCATTGCGGAAAACAGTGCTGAAACGCCGTGGACCTTGTTTCCTGAACGATATGGTGTTGATGCCGACAGTGCGGTAACCGTTACCTGTGGCGAGAACCCCCATAATTTCCATGATATGGAAACCGATGATCCTGAGATCGTTCTTGAGAAAGCTGCTACGGTTATGATGACCATGGGCTCCAACAACGCCCCATTGTCCTTTGCCGAGTTTTTTGTGGTGTTGGGGCCGGAGCACGCGGAGATTATCGCCAATGCCGGCTGGTCGGTGGAGGATGTACAGCGTTTTCTGTTCGAGAAAGCGCGGGCGCCGGTTGGTTTGTATCGCCGACATTTCGCTATTTCCAGTTGGGCTGAAGCCATCAAGACGATGGACGACGATGTCATGATGCCGATTGTCGACGATCCGGACAATATCAAAGTATTGGTCGCCGGGGGACCCGGTAAACACAGCTGTGTTATCCCCAGTTGGGGCATGACGAAGAGTGTCACCATGCCGATTACGCCGTGATCTATACTAGAGTGTCAGTCATTAGTTTCAACCGAGGAGGAAACAATGAAAATCTACTCACCAGCCGGTGCGGTAGGCCGGCAAATACAAGGCCTGGCTGCACCACCGAAGCCTTTGAGCGAGTCGCGGATTGTGGGTTTGGACAATCGCAAGCCCGGCGCTGCTGTGCTCATTGAAGGCGTCGGAAAGCGTATCGCCGATATTACCGGTGCCACTTGGGTCGGTGTCAGGGCAAAACGCACTGCCGCCACCCCGGTAGAGGACGATTTGCTCCAAGAGCTGGTTAATGACGCAGATTACGTCATAACCGGTACTGCTGACTGAGGATCCTGTACGTCGTGGAGTCTCCATGACCTAGTACAGCTGGAGGCATTAGGTGTGCCTACGGTCGTGATAGCCAGCGCGGACTTTGAAGAGTTCTCGTTGACCTCAGCCCAAACACTGGGCTTGGCTGAAGCCCGGATACTAACGGTACCCCACCCCATTGGTGGCGTTCCGAATGATGTACTCAGGCAGCGCGCAGAAGATCGTGTTGAGCTGGTGATGTCGATGTTTGGGGAAGCTGCTCCCTCGGAAAACGAGGGGTGAGCAGCAACTTCCCATAGTCTGGCGCACGCGCTCTCGATTCATTCTGTATGAGCGCGTGCCCACTATAACTATGGGAACAATAATGATTAAAAGAATAGAGAAATTACTCTCTGTCGCGGCGCTCGCAGCGACAGTAGCCCTCCCTTATGGCGTAGCGGCAGAGATGAATAATGCTCAAGCGCTCAAGCTGGACACCACGGGCGGCTTTAAGCTCAGTACTGCCGATCAAGCGTTTAATTTTCAGTTAGGCGGTCGCTTTATGTGGGACGTCGATTACTTCGACGGTGCCTTTAACGGCGACAATGGCGGCGATGGCGCCTTACATGAGAACCTGCGTCGCGCTCGCATCGAAATGAAAGGCGTGGTTTATACCGATTGGAAGTGGAAACTGACCTATGACTTGGTGGGTGGCGGTGCGATTGCTCAGGCTGCCTTGGGTTATGCGGGCAACAAGGGGCACTACTTTCAGATTGGGCAAGATAAAGAGCCTATTGGTCTTGAAGAGCTGACCAGCTCCAAGTGGATAACCGCTACCGAGCGCTCCATGTTTTGGGACAGCACGCAGGCAGATAATTTTAATTTTGGCCTACTGTACCAAGGCTATCGCGGCCCTTTTACCTGGGCGGCAGGTGTATTTGACGGTGGTCTGGATGACGATGCCGATGACGTGTTTGCGACCACGGCCAGAGTTACGTTTGCGCCGCTGGCCCAAGCCGGCAAGGTGCTACATTTCGGCCTGGCCTTTTCAGACAGGAATCCGCAAGGTGGTTCTTCCGAAGAATCTGATCTGATCAATGCTTCTCCCGGAATAAGTGATCAGAGCAATGGTAACTCTGACAATGTATTCGAAGTGGGAATTTCCGGCCTTGTTGACAAGGAGGTGATACAGGCAGCCGAGTTCCTGTGGATTGGCGGGCCGGCGTCGGTACAGGCTGAATATTTCCAGCGCGATATCGGTCTGGAAACCGGACCGGACATGGAAACAACGGCGTATTATTTGACCGCCGCCTACACCCTTACAGGCGAATCACGCGGCTATAAAGCTAAAGCGGCGATTGCCGACAAGATTAGCCCGATGAAAGCGGGTGGCGCCTGGGAAATATTTGCCCGACTTGACCACATCGCTTCAGACTGCGGCTCCGGTGCCGGGTGCAATGCGGACTTCAATCCCGGTGGCGGTGCTCCCGCACTGATTGCATTGGGCAGTGAGCCGGAAGTGACGGCAATCACCTTGGGCGTAAACTGGTATGCAAATAAGGCAATCAAGTTTGCATTGAATTACACTCATACTGACTCCAACGACTTTGTGCCAACGGCTGCAGGTGTGGCTGCCAACGTTGACGATGACGGCAGCGCACTGACGTTCAGGACCCAGCTCGTATTCTAGGCAGTATTGTCCTTCCGAGATGGCGAGGCCTGTGTCTCGCCGAATGAATGGTTAATACAAAGCTTGGGGCCAGTATTGTCTTGAGGCCAATAGACTATAGGTGCCGCCGTGGTAATGGACCAGCCCATTCAAAGAGATGTTGTGCTGATTGGCGGCGGTCATACTCATGCGCTCTTTCTTCGCATGTGGGGTATGAATCCTGTCCCCGGTGTTCGTATCACCCTGATATCCCGCTCCGAATATTCACCTTATTCAGGCATGCTGCCGGGTCTCGTTGCCGGTCATTTTAACTGGGAAGACACCCATATCGATCTGGTTCGGCTTTGTCAGTTCGCAGGTGCACGTTTTATTGCAGCCGAAGTGACTGGTCTGGACCCGGATAAAAAGCGAATCTACCTGCGCAACCGATCTCCTGTGGACGGCGATATTCTCTCCATTAATGCAGGCATCACACCCAACCTGGATGTGCCCGGGTCGCGTGCGTTTGCTGCAGCAGTGAAACCTATTCACCACTTCTATGAGCAATGGCGTGCACTGCGCAAAACGCTTTCAACAAACTTATTAACCGCAAAAGAATTTTCCGTTGGTGTGGTGGGCGGCGGTGTCGCAGGCGTGGAACTAATTCAAGCAATGCAGTACGCCTTGCAGCGGGACGAGGCCTTAAAAACCCAAGTGAACTTCCATCTGGTGCACGCAGGATCGGCTGTGCCAGAGGGGCGTTCAAAATCGGTTCAAGGAAAAGTGGAGAGAGAGCTGACTCGCAAAGAAATCTCGGTGCATACCAACTTCAAGGTGAAAGAAGTTTTTGAATCGGGATTGGAAAGTCACACCGGTAAGCGGCTGACACTGGACAGTGTCTTCTGGTGCACGAGCGCAGTCGCGCCAGCTTGGCCGAAGGATTCTGGCCTGGCGTGCGCTTCTGATGGCTGTATTCGAGTGAATGCCGCCCTGCGATCCATCTCTCACCCGGAGATTTATGCCTGTGGCGATATCGCGCACCTAGACGTAGGCGCACGCCCGAAAGCCGGTGTCTATGCCGTTCGGCAGGCACCGGTGTTGTATAAAAATATTGTGGCCACCCTGACGTCACGCCCTCTGACGGCGTATAAGCCGCAGAATGACTTTCTGAGTCTGATCACCGGTGGCGAGAAAACCGCCATAGCAGCAAAGTGGGGGCTGGCCGTTTCCGGTCAATGGGTCTGGCGGTGGAAAGAAAAAATTGACCAACGCTTCATGCGCCAGTTTCAGGACTTTCCTGTAATGAAAGGTGAAGCCAGTCCTCCCGTGGCGCCTGAAGATATGCGCTGTGGTGGCTGCGGTGCAAAGGTTGGTGCGCCGGTGCTGTATTCGGTGCTTTCACGACTGGAAAGTGAGTTTAGCGATACTGTTGATTTGAGTAAGAACGATTCGGCAGAACTCTACCTTGGAGAATCGCAGTCCTTTTATCAAAGCATCGATTTCTTTCGCGCATTTGTCAGTGATCACTACAGGCTGGGCTATATATCAGCCCTTCACGCTCTGGGTGATTTATTTGCAATGAATGCAAAACCCCATAGCGTGCTGGCCTTATCGGTAGTGCCCCATAGTGCGGAGGTTATTTGCGAGAGAGATCTCTATCAATTAATGGCCGGTGCAGTTGCTGCCTTGCAGGCACACCACTGCAAGCTAGTAGGGGGGCACAGCGGGGAGGGCGCAGAACTTTCTATCGGGTTTAGTGTTAACGGTGTAAAGCGTTCAACGGCTACGCTGCAAAAACATTCCCCCGCTGCTGGAGACAGATTGATACTGACCAAACCATTGGGAAGCGGCACCTTGTTTGCGGCTTATATGCAAAACAAGGCGAAAGGCGAGTGGATCGAAGGTGCGCTTCAAACTATGGAAGTCTCTAATCGCGCGGCCGGGGAAATCGCGTCTGCCTATGGCGCTACAGCGTGCACGGATATTACCGGGTTTGGATTGCTTGGACACTTAAGTGAAATGCTTGCTGAGGCCAACTTGGCGGTTCACCTAGACCTCGAGAATATACCATCGCTCGCCGGAGCGAGAGAGACGATTGAGAATAACGTGCTAAGTACAATGCACGAGCACAATAAGAAGTTTGAAAGCCTTATTTCCGCTACAGATAGGCTTAAGTGGCAACACTCCTCAAGGTTTGAGCTGCTTTTTGATCCGCAAACCGCCGGTGGTCTGTTGATCAGCGTGCCGGAGAAAAATTCAGGAGCATGCCTAGTGGAGCTACGCAAGACGGGTTACGAACGGGCCGAAATCATAGGGCAGGTGTCCAGCACGGATGAAGTAGGCCCCTCGGTATACTTGTAGGCTGTTTCAGCGGGTTTATAGCACGAGACGCTGGGTCTAGTGCGTTCAGAAATATTGACGTGGCGTTGACGCTTGCTACTTCAGTAACGCGCCACCGTTCACATGGTAGACCTGCCCATTTACCCAATGCCCCTGTTCCGATAGCAGATGAGCCACCATGGCGGCAATGTCGTCTGGTGTGCCAACGCGATTGTGGCGGGTATGTTTCAGTGCTAATTGTTTCACGTCTTCTGCCAAGCCCGAGGTTTCCATTTCCTGTGTATAGACAAAGCCGGGGGCGACCGCATTGGCACTGATACCCTCTTTTCCCCAGCGGGAGGCGACATGACGCATCAAAGCGTGCAGACCGCTTTTGGCCATCGCATAGGCCGGACGTTCTGGTTCGCCCGCATCCGCCGCGCTGGATGACGTATAGACGATGGCCCCGCCCCGATTTTGCAGCAGCAGGGGCAATGCGGCGCGGGTGCACAGCACATGGCCGCGCAGATTTACGTGCAGCGTGCGGTCAAGTACCTGCATGGGCTCGCTGAGAATATCCGTATCTTCAAAGACTACGCTCAGGTCGGCTGCGTTGATATGGGCGCCGTCCAGTTTTCCCAGTATCTTGTGCGCGTCACGAAAGGCCGCGTCTACAGACGCTTCGTCTGCAATATCTATCGCGACACTAAACGCCTTGCCGCCCTCGGTGCAGATGGAATTAGCCACAGCGTTGGCGGCGTCGATATTGATATCCGCGAGACAGACATGGGCGCCCTCAGCTGCCAACATGCGCGCAGTGGCGGCGCCAATGCCGGTGCCAGATCCGATGACGATAATCGATTTGTTATGAAAACGTGTGCTCATGGCTTCGTTCCTTAGTCAGTGGCCGCTGCCGTCGGCAACAATGTCGGGGTGGGCATACTCCGGAATAGTCGGCGGATCGAGTTGCTTTTTTCCATCCAGGGTATAGACCGAGAGGTTGTGTGCGAGGGGGAAGTGCAGGCTGTAGGCCGTTAGGCCAGTGCGCTCGCTGGCCGGGCGGTGACAGAGGGCGAGTCCCGTTTCGGCAATGTACTCGATTG
>JBFKDP010000211.1:0-7190 GCA_041619575.1 Litorivivens sp. | reverse complement strand
GGCTGTTAGCCAGCCGCTGATTGAGATGGAATCGTCACCTGCAGTCTGATCACCTGTGGTCACAAAGTCACCGCTGGCAAGCCATCAAACCGGCTTGTCTTTCATATCACGCAGGTTGCTGATTACAGATTCCAGAGCCCGGTCGAAGAGCATGCCGTCGTCCAGCATCATCATCTGATCTCCGGCGAGTTTGAGCAGGAGGTCATTCTTTTCGTATTCGGCCACCTTCATGCCCGAGCGATTCACGAAAATATGACGCCCGGTACTGGCTATAACGGCCGCAAGGCGACAGCGCAGGCGATTGCCGTCCTCCTGTAAAAACTCTACCCAGTTACCAACTTGCAGGCGGTTCAGACGGCGCTCAGCTTCGTCCAACTCGGAATCGCTGGCCGCCGGAGCTTCGCCTAGCGAGGCCGCCAGTGAGGCATCCAGCGCGTCCAGATCGACATCCTTCTCGGGACTACTGTCAACCGGAGTCGCTTTGGCTACCGCATCGTTATCACTGTCGCGGCCTTTTTTCAGCAGGCCCATGTGCACAGCTTCCAGCTGCTGAAGCTGTTCTTTCAGATCGTAGGGATTGTAACCAATTTGGTTGAGACCGGCGCGCAGGCTTTCCAGAATGTTGGGCAAATCAGCCAGCAGCTTGTCACGGTGCGCTGTGCTCTCTACCGGCTGTACACTCCACAGTAGGTTGTCAGCGACAGAAACTGCCTGTCGCCACGCCTCACTGTTTTCGCCCTGCTGCACATACTGCAAAAACAGGACCTTGCTCCAGCCCTCGGTCAGCAGGGTGGCCAGAACGTCGGGGCAGGACACTTCACTGAGCTTGGCCTGAATCAGGCTGTCGACAATTTCACGCGCCTGCTCGGCGACCTGCTTGCCGTCGTGGGCGTCCAGCACGCGTTGGGTAACCCGGTCTGCGCGCCTCCGCTCCTGCTCCAGATAGACTTTAAATTCATCCAGTGCGTCCTGAAACACATCGGCACTGCCATCAGCGCGCGCCAGCACATCCCGCACCAGATTTTCAATTTCAGCGTATAGCGGGTCATCTTCCAGGTCACCACTCGATTGCCAGCCTATGCAGGCATCGGCGATGGTGTTTAGCAACAGACGGGCGGGATGCCCTTCCTTGCTGAAAAAGCGCTTGTCGAGCATGGCGGCTTTCAGCACGGGAATCTGCAGGTGGGCGATCAGTGCCCGCATCGGGCTCGCCAGACTGTCGTCTTCAAGCACGTACTGGAATAGCAGCGATACCAGGTTGATCACATCAAAATCGCGCTGGGCAACGCTTTCGTCTGAATCGTCCAGCATATCGCGCCGCACATTGCGCAGCTTGTCAGCCAGATCAGAAGGCAATTGGGCGACTTCGCCCGCCGGAGAATGCGCGGTGACATGCAAGCGCTCAAGCTGGGAGCCCTGCAGCTCCTGCAGCACCTTCAACAGAGAGCCGCGTGACAATTGAACTTTACCGCCGCCAGCTTCGCTCCCATCAGCCGCAAGCAGGCCCTTGAGCACGTCAAATACCGTGCCTGCGGTGTGCTGCGCCAGCTCGTCAACATCAACAGATTCTTCAGCCTGCTCAACAGGTTCATTGGGCGCCGTCTGATCAGACGGGTCGTCAACATCCGGGCGAGGGCGCAGACCGTTTTCGCCTTCGCGATAATAACCTGCAGTTTTCAACACACCGGACAGTTCGAGATACAGACCACCCAGCTCAGAAACCACATGGCGATCAAACAGTTTGAACAGCACCAGCTTCGGCTTGATATTCAGATCCAGCTCACGGGTCGCTTGGGCGAAGGCGTCACAGATACTCAGCGGAGTAAAAGGCAGGAAATTTTCATTCACGGACAGTGTCATGCCCTGGGAATCACCCCAGGCGTGGAAGCTCGCGGAAAGCGCGGACAGCGCCTGTGCGTAGCGCTTACTCGCCTTGCTGGCCATGCTCTCGACCGCAACCTGCTCTTCCATGTCTTCATAGTCGAGCAGCTCTAAGGGTTTGGCCTGACCGGATTGCTGCCGACCACCCTCAACCAATATCTGCAAAGGGCTGGCCAGCTGCAGGCGGAATTCTGCCTCTATACGGCGACGGTGCACCCGAATCTCGCGCATCGCCTCAAAATACAGATTCTGCTCGTTAGCGTGCAGAGCTCGATCGGCGAGCTCAAAAAGCGCGTCATCGGCATTATCCAGCAAACGGTGGGCGCAATCGGACAGATATCGCCAAGCACAATTCTGTAAGTCAGAGAATACTGGCGGCAGTGAACCGGAGGCTGTCCGGCCCGCACGCAAATGCACCACCTTATTATCGTTACTCATCGGGTTACATCTCTAAAAATTGGTCGCAGCAACCACACCGGTAGACAGAGCCCTTGCTCCGAATCAAACAGTACAGGACAATATGCCACTAAAGGTCATGCACTGTGAACCTGCCCATTGAGGTTATCCAAGCCTCCGCTCCGGGTCAACTATTTCTCACTTTGCAAAGGGCGTCACGTAGCGGCTTGCCACAGCGTGACGAATTCCCTGTAACTGACTGAAATCAGAGCAATTCTAGCCGAGCTATATCGTGTAGCGCGACGCTGCTGCCAGAAAAACGCCCGCATAAGCAGATGTACGTACACAGAGCCTGAAAAGCCAAAAAATGAGAAGCCGGTCGCCTTTGGTGCGCCCCCATCTCCAAGTAAGGAAAGCAGTTTGAAACTGGAAACCTTGAAAACCGACATCGCCCATAGCGTCAAACAGGCCCTGGCTGAAGACATTGGCAGCGGCGACATTACCGCCATGCTGGTACCCGAAGATGCCAGCGCCAAGGCCACAATCATTACCCGAGAGCACGCGGTGGTATGTGGCAGCGCATGGGTGAATGAGGTCTTCGCCCAGCTGGATAGTCAAGTCCAAGTGGACTGGAAGGTTAAGGATGGCGACAAAGTCGAGCCCAACCAAACCCTCTTCACCCTGGCAGGCCCAGCGCGCAGCCTGCTGACTGGCGAGCGCAGCGCCTTGAACTTCCTGCAACTACTCTCCGGCACCGCCACCACCTGTCGTCAGTATGCCGATCTGGTAGCAGGCACCGGTGTCAAACTACTCGATACTCGTAAAACCATCCCCGGCCTGCGCACCGCCCAGAAATACGCAGTGACCTGCGGCGGCTGCTACAACCACCGGATCGGGCTATTTGATGCTTTCTTGATCAAGGAAAATCATATCGCCGCCTGCGGCGGCATATCCCAGGCAATAGAAGCTGCAAGAGAGATCGCCCCCGACAAGCCGGTTGAGGTAGAGGTCGAGAACCTGCAGCAGTTTGATGAAGCGCTTCAGGGTGGAGCCGACATCATCATGCTGGATAACTTCAGCACCGGGGATATGGTGCGGGCTGTGGCGCTGAACTCCGGCACGGCAAAACTGGAGGCCTCCGGCGGGATAACCTCAGCCAACCTCAAGCAGATTGCAGTGACTGGGGTGGATTATATTTCGTTGGGGACTTTGACCAAGGACTGCAAGGCACTGGATTTGTCGATGCGCTTGGCGATGTAGGGCGCCTTCACCACTGCACCTCCTTTACTAATGAAGGAGGTTAAGCCCTAAAACCTCATCAACCGCTGGATTAATAGTGGCTCATAACCGAAAATCGCATTCAAATGATGCAGGTAGGCATGGCGCCCCTGAAAGCGCCAGATTTCGTTCACCTGCTCCTGCACCGCCCGGTAATAGCCCAGCATGGGCTCAACTGCCACCGGCACCTCGCTCCGCTCCCGGCTTACCTCATCAATCAAAGCCAGCCAGTGTCTACTCACCCCCATAATAAAATAGGGCCAAGTCTTCTCCAGCTGCTCATCCCAATTTGGATCGCTGTGTGCCTCCAAGGCAGACTGCCCACGCTCACCACGACAAGTATCAACCACTTCGCGCACATAACCCGCACGCTGCAAAGCCACTACCACCGACGCCGATTGCGCGGCGTCAAGCAAAGCGGCGCCCGTGTTCTCATCAGTATACGCCAGCACCGTCAACTGATGCCCGGTAGCATCACTGCCCGCACGCCGGTGGAAGCGCCAAAGAGCGATGGCACCCTCATGCTGACGAAGCAAGGGCGCCACAACCTGATCGGCCAACAATAAATCCACCTCCCAGCGCGGTTTACCGTCCTCACCAAAAGGCATCCGAAAACAAACCGGCCACCAACCCAGTTGCTGTTCGCCCTGAAGGAGCAGACGACCCCCAACGGGAAGCTCAACTCGCTCCGGAGCCGAGGCGCACCCCGCCAGCATGCCAAACACAGTCAGTAAGCCCAAAAATTTGCGCCAATCGCCGTCATACAAAAACGTCTTCATGCTATGATCCACATACGGTACAAATCCCCTCTCCCTTTGGAACAAACTCTCAGGGTCTGGACACCGGAGCCAGCGACAGCGGGGCGTAGTCCCGAGCACGCAGTACGAGTCACTGGGTTAGGGAGAGGGCAAAAGCAAAAAACCCAAACGACAATAACACAGCAGCAAAAATGAGCCTCACCCAACTACTACAAAAAATCGAATCTAAAACCGCTGTCATCGGCATCTTTGGCCTAGGCTACGTCGGCCTCCCCCTGGCCATCCGCTTCACTGAAGCCGGCTTCACCGTCATAGGCTTCGACATCGACGAAGAAAAAACCACCGCTCTCAACAACGGCGAAAGCTACATCACCTCCATCAGCAACGACAAAGTCCAACTAGCCAAAGCCAGCGGCCTAACGGCCACCACAGACTATGCCCGAGCTAAAGAGGCAGACGCCCTGATTATCTGCGTTCCCACGCCACTCACCAAACACCGCGAGCCCGACCTCAGCTACATCACTAATACGATAAACAGCCTACTGCCACACACACACGCCCATCAAATTCTGTCACTGGAAAGCACCACCTATCCTGGCACTACAGAAGAAGTGGTCCAGCCACTGCTAGAGTCTCGAAACCACACAATCGGCGAAGACTACTACCTCGTATATTCCCCGGAACGCGAAGACCCCGGTAACACAGAATATTCGACCCAAACTATCCCCAAGGTAATTGCTGGCCAAACCCCAGCATGTCAAAAAGTCGGCGAGGCCCTATACGGCCAAATAGTCGATACGCTTGTGCCCGTTAGCTCAACCAAAGCTGCCGAAATGACCAAGCTGCTGGAAAACATCTACCGCGCAGTCAATATTGGCCTGGTCAATGAAATGAAGATCGTTGCCGATAAGATGGGCATTAATATCCATGAGGTGATAGAAGCTGCGGCAACCAAACCTTTTGGGTTTACAAAGTTCACCCCAGGCCCCGGGCTGGGTGGGCATTGCCTGCCGATCGATCCCTTCTACTTGACTTGGAAGGCTAAAGAATATGGCGTCAACACAAGGTTCATAGAACTATCGGGCGAAGTAAACCGAGCGATGCCAGAGTGGGTAGTAGAAAAAACTGCAGAGGCGCTAAATGAACAAGCCAAATCAATCAATGGTAGCCGTATCCTGATTCTCGGCCTCGCCTACAAAAAGAATGTTAGCGACTCGCGAGAATCACCAGCAGTGGAGATTATTCACTTACTCACGCAGAAAGGCGCGGTTGTGGACTATTCCGACCCACACATACCGGTCTTTCCCAAGAAACGGGACTATAATTTTGATATGAAATCCGTCGACCTGACACCAGACACGTTAGGTCGTTACGATTGCGCAGTGTTAGTGACTGACCACGACCAATTCGACTATATCTTGTTGTCTCGCGAGGGTACATTAATCGTCGACACAAGGGGACGGCTAAAGAACAACCACACAATTTCCGCCTAGACACCTACTGAGAAATAGCATATCGCAAACACCGGAAACTGGCAGCCAATAGCTAACTGAGATTACCGTGTAAAATGTGTCAGACATTAGTGAACATCTCCAATGAGTATTAATAACATATCATGCTCTCGCCTCGCTGTTGTGACTGTCACTTTTCAGCCAAATCTAGATATTCTTTTCACACAACTCGATCAAATTCCAAAGGAAGCCATGCTTTATGTGGTTGATAATGCATCAGAGCCTCCGCTTCAGAGTGCAATGAAACGCATAATTTCTGAACGCGCCAACTCTAAGTTTATTGAGATGAAAGAAAATTTAGGCTTAGGGGTTGCGATCAATCGGGGAGCCAACCAAGCCATAAAGGACGGGGGAGCGGATTTCCTTCTATTACTTGACCAAGATACCGAGCCAGGATCAGGCGGGATCAAACAACTTATGTCAGCATATGAGAAACTAAGCACATACGGTAAGCCCATATGCATAGGCCCCTCGGTGGTCGATGTCTCAACTGGATTGCCTCACGGCTTTCATCGCGCCCGATGGTTTTTTTGGTTGCGGATAAATTCAGATCAGAAAGCACGAGAAAAGATTCAATGCGACAGTCTCAACGGAAGTGGCAGCCTATGTGGTCTGCGTGACTTTCTCTCGCTAGGAGGCGTCGACGAAGAATTATTTATCGATCATATCGACACCGAATGGTCCTTCCGCGCGAAATCTGCTGGTTGGGACATATATGGCATACCGCAAGTCCGCTTCCTACACAGGATGGGCGAACACTCCTTCCGATTTTGGTTTTTCGGCTGGCGAGTGTGGCCCTACCGCAATCCGGAAAGACACCATTACCTGTTTAGAAATACTGTGCGTCTTATGAAGCGCTCTTACGTTCCTTGCGTTTGGAAGGTTTGGGCTATTGTAAAACTGTGGTTAACTGCGTTCGTGCATCTTCTATTCGATCCCGCTCGCGGAGCTCAATTGAAAGCAATGCTAAGGGGGGTTAAGTCAGAATTACTACCGGTTGGTGATAGAAAGATTGATTAAGAGTGAGATGGCATAAACTTACAGCCCGGAGCCAACCTATTGGCCATACTCCGGAACACTTAACCAAGGGCTAATAGCAGGTAGTCTTTAACAAATTTTCCACATCATTTAACTACGCCATTACGCCGGTCAGCTACTCCGAAGTCATTCAATGCGTATTAATGTGGTCTTTAGTCTACTAGCAAGCCTCAGTTTTAGATAGGGAAGCAACTCCCCAACAACTGATGAACGACAAAATACCAACACGATCTAGCACGCTAGCAACGGCAACTCTCCAGACTACAGCTGGCCTAACTGCTCGCACGTTGCTACAAGCTATTGTCTTCGTCAGTGTCGCCAGATTGCT
>JBFKDP010000210.1:0-7277 GCA_041619575.1 Litorivivens sp. | reverse complement strand
GATGAGCAGGGTGCTCAGACGGAGCTGCTTGACACCCTGAACTGTCCCGATGAAACCTCGCCAGTCGAAGCTGAAGTAGGCCTAGGGCTAGCTGTGCCGGTTTCTGATACACCTACACTGCAGGCGGGGGATGTCTACACGGCGCAACTGTTTGAGTTTGATGAGCAGAGTGGTTTTGAAGCCTGTCGCATGGAGATTGCTATCAGCGGGGGGCCTAGCAGCTTTACTCTCAACTTTAACAAAGAACGCTGCCAAATCCTGGAAAGGACTGACAATACCGAGACATCGCTGTTTTCCTTTACAACTGAAGATTTTAGCCCTGATAGTGTACCTATGCTATTCAGCGGCCAGCAGTTGGTGGGCCAGGATAATAGTGAGCTGCGAGGTTTTGTGTCAGCTGACCAAGATACAATTATATTGCGGGTAGCCGATGCCAGCGATCCATTTTTTGGCGGTATATTGATAGCGCGACGTATTAGTACTGCTGCGCAATAGAACCAATAGTTATTCATAAGCATTAACATCAACCTCCGCGGGTTACTGCGGAGGTTTTTTATTGAAAGCAGTGACTAAAAGTAAAGCCCGAGGCTGAGTAATACTTGCCGTTGATGATTGGTGGCAGCAATGTGAGCGCCGGGCTGTAGTGAAACGTCGCCACTGAAGGTCTTGACCAGTTCGTTACTCAAGTTTATGCCGTGAAGAGACAGCTGCCAACGATTCCTGCTGTCGCTTAATCCTAGCTTGGCATTATAGAGCCAGTAGGCCTTTTGGCTGTCGATAGGGTCTCGGTCGGCGTCAAAGAATTCGTCATCTCGATAGTTGGCGGACGCCCCGATATGTAGTTCCCAGGGCAGGCCAAAGGGCTGTAGCGGTAGGCGAAAGTCCATCCCAAAATTTCCGTTCCACAAGGGTGCTCTGTGCAATTGTTTGCCGGAAAGATTGCAGTCGCTGCGCGCAGCCAGAGGACTGGCGGTGGGGTAGCGTGCGAGCGCGTCGCTTATCGATTCAGTGGGGCAGGCCCCGTTGGGGTGTTTGACGAAGCGGGCATCGTTGTACCCCAGTGCTGCGGAGAGCCGTAATCCGGGCAGGGCGTGTATGGAAAAATCCAGTTCGGCGCCTTGCATCTCCACCTTGGGTGCATTGGATATTACGTAGCTGCTGCCAGTAAACGCGGAGAGCTGGTAGCCTCGGTATTGGGTGTTAAACGCGGTGAGATTCAGGCGGACGCGGTTGCTGAGCAGAACCGACTTCATCCCAATCTCAATGTTGGCAGCGTTTTCGGAGTCGAAGGTGAGAAAGCTGGATTGTGTGGCGGCGGCATTGAAGCTGCCGGAGCGGAAGCCTTCAGTATAACTAGCGTAGAAAGTGTGAGACTCGCCGGCTTCCCAGCTGAGTACTGCTTTGGGTGAAAAGTTATTTTCGCTGATTTGCCTGTTGGCCGAGTAGGGTGATTCGCTGATGGCATTCCAAATGGGCGCCGGCCCTGTGTTATTGACATGGATTAGGGCGTGCTTGTCTTCTCGCGATTGCCGGCCACCAAGGGTCAAGGTGAGTTGGTCCAGTGGTTGCCAGCTCAGCTCGCCGAAAATGCCCCAGGCCTTAGTATCGATTTCGAAACCTACCAGCAGGTTGTCCAGCACCTGCTGCTCCTCGCCCGTGATAAACGTGAGTAGACTGTCGAGCGGGAGGATTCCCAGTCCGGCCGCAGCGCTCACAAAGTCGGCGAAGATGGGTATTTCATAATGCACGTCGGTCGTGTTGCGAAAATAGTAGAGACCTGCGCTGTAGCGCCATTTGTCCAGTTCCCGGGACACGCGCAACTCCTGGCTAAACTGGCGGTCATCTAGGAAAGTTTCATCGCCGATGATTTCAGCAGCGAGGTAGTCAGTATCACCACCGAGAAAGGTGTCGATCTCAGCGTAGCCGGTAACCGACGTAAAGGAATGTCCCCACTGCCGCCAATTGATTTCCAGCGGCACCACATGGGCTCTACCGTAAGCCCGCGACTCGTAGCGATCACCCTTGTTGCGCGGCAGGCTGCTGCGCCTATCCAGCCGGGTTTCAAAGTTTGGGTCGAGAGGTTCTGCAAGCGCGAGCCGAAGATCATCCGGGTAGGCGTGAAATTCATAGCCCACAAAAACACCGTGGAAATAGTTTAGCCAAGTGTATCGCAAGGTTGTGTCAAAGTTCGAGTCGGCTTCATAGCGAAGGGTGAAACGCTGCATTTCCTGAGTGCGGTCACCCAGCGTGTCGCGGCTCGGTATGCTTTTGGTCGAACCGTCTTCGGTTTCGCGCTTTGCCGCCAGTCGAACTGAAAGCCTTTGGCTAAGCGGCCCTGAAATCGCGGCCTCCAGGCCGTGCGATTGGTGTTTGCCACTGCGAGCGTTTATTTTTCCCGACCAGATTTCGCCGGGTAAGGCGCTGTCTATTTTGATGACACCGGCACTGGCATTGCGACCAAACAAGGTGCCTTGAGGTCCCTTGAGCACTTCCAGACGGTCAACATCGAGGAAGCCTGCAGCCAGATAGGACAGGCGTGGTACGTGGACACCGTCAATAGTGTATGAGACGGCCTGCTCGCTGACCGGGTTAAGTTCCGGCGTCCCTATGCCACGAATGTAGACTGAGTTGGATTCGTCATTGGCTGAGAGGTTCGGTGTATTGGCGGCCAGGTCGCTGAGATCGAAAATGGCACCACGCTGCATTGCTGAACCGGAATATACGGTCAGTGAAAGCGGAACCTCGAGTATGTCTTGGTTGCGCTTTTGGGCAGTAACGCGGACTTCCTCGAGTGGCAGTGCGGCAAGACCATGAGATAACAGGCTCCCGGTAAGGGCGCCCAGCAAGACTCGCGGGTTCATAGAATCCATTCATTGGCTGTGTTCACCTGAAACTATACAAGCACAATTTCCCGCATTTACCAAGCGACGCTCAACGGCGTAGGCGCGATGTGGTTGGATAACTGTACTTCTGCGCTGTTTTAAAGATGTTAGCGCATGGCCTCGCGAACGTGCTGGTAGCCTTGCAATAGTTCTTCTCCGAGTATGCGGATGGCGGTAGCAACAGCTTCGCCACTCTCAGTTGCGGCTTTGCCGCCGCGTTCGAGTTTTTGCTGGAGTTGCTTCCAGTTTTTTTCAAGCTCATGCCATTCGTCACGCAGCTCGGCTTCCGCCAAGTGTATTTGAAGGTTTAGCTCGTCACGTGTTGTTTCGATTTTTTCAATCAGATGGCGTTCGTCGTCGGTTGTCATGGTCGTTTCCTCGCCGGGTTTACTGGACTTTGATGCGCCTAACGGTGGGTGGCTCGTCTGTCATCCTTGGCACGGTCAGTGTCAGTACGCCGTCTTTGAACTGTGCGTTGATATCCGCCTCGGTTGCCGATGAACCAACGTTGAAGCTGCGCATAAAGCTGCCGCTGCGTCGTTCCCTGCGAATGACTTTCCCTTTTTTCTTCTCTTCGGTTTCGTCGCTGCGCTGAGCCTGTAAGGTCAATACACCGTGATCGAGCGTAATTTCTATGTCGTCCTTACTGACGCCCGGCAGGTCGGCGGTGACGAGGTAGTGGTCATCCCGTTCTTCAATATCGATGGATGGAGAGAAAAACTCACTGTCCATTAATTCGCGGCTGTTAAAAGACGGCAGCATGTCATCAAAAAAATTGTCGAAGAAGGAACGCTTGCCTTTTGGTATGAGGTGCATATCGGCTCTCCATTGATCAGTCTTTTACTGTCTACCAGCTAAAGTATAGGCATGGCGCAGAACTGGCATTTGATCCAGATCAAGTTGCATACCGATTTTAGGCTAATTGATAAAACGGGTGCTTAGCGGTCGCCGTTTTGGGTTGCGGAGTGAGAGGGGGCTGATACCTCTAGAAGATCTTTGAGTGCGCACAGGTCGAGATCGTTGATGTTGCGATTATTCAGTGTCAGCAAGCCGGACTCTCTAAAGCGTTTGAGTACCCGACTGACGGTTTCTATCGTCAAGCCAAGGTAACTGGCAATATCGGTGCGGGACATGGGGAGGCGGAAGTCCGTTGCTGATAGGCCGCGACGGGCCAGGCGCGCTGACAGGCTGAGCAGGAGTGAGGCGAGTCGTTCTTCCGCGGTGTAGTTGCTAAGCAGGTTGATATGCTGGTGATCATCGACAATTTCCCTGCTCAGTAGCGAGAACAAGTGGTGGCGAAAGGCGGGCAGTTGGTTGCCCAGCTGCTCCACCTGATTGAAGGGGATTTCGCAAATGGATGACAAGTCCAAGGCAATGGCTGAGCCTGCGTATTGCCCGGGGCCAAGCCCCTCTAGACCAACGACTTCTCCGGGTAAATGAAAGCCGGTAATGATCTGATCACCGCCAGCCGAGATTTGATAGGTTTTAATCGCGCCTGAACGCACAGCGTAAAGTGACTTAAAGGCGTCGCCTTCACGATAGAGATGTTTGCCCGTAGGCAGGGCGCGCCCGCGTTTAATGGTCTGGTCTAGTCTGGCAATGTCTTCTTCCTCCAGCGCTAGCGGGAGACAAATTTTGTTCAGCCGGCACTGACTGCAACCCACAGCGGCATTATGTGGGCACGCGTGCTTTTTTTGGGGCGCTGCGCTTGCTTGCTTTCTGACCATCGCAGGGTCCTGAGAGTTCTGCTTTCCCCGATTGAACGCCTTGGTGCGCTAGGGGTCAATGGGTGAATACCGCTATCACTCGAGGGTGCTGCGTGGCTAAGTGGTGGGCGCTCAGGAGGCGTCGAAAAATTTGACGACCTGCACGTCGGGGTCGCGATTGGCGCCAGCTTCCTGCAGTTCCTCTAGGTAGGCGCTCCAGTAAGCCTCCTTGTTATCGGCGAGCTCTTTGAGGTATTTCCAGGAGTAGATGCCGGAGTCGTGGCCGTCGCTGAAGGTGAGCTGGATTGCGTAGTTGCCGACGGGTTTAATGTCGACAATATTGACGTTGATCTTGCCAGTCTGCAGCACTTTCTGGTCGGGGCCGTGGCCCTGAACTTCCGCCGAGGGTGACAGCACGCGGAGCATTTCGCAGCTCAGTCGAGCCCGGCTTCCGTCGGCATAGATTAATTCCAGTTCTCGCGATTTCTGGTGAAGCTCTATGCCCGTTGGTGTGATGCTGCTCATGGGGTGACCTGTGGAGGCTCTGGGTTAGTGTATTTGCCCGGCGTACTGGAATTATACGGGCCTGCGCCGGGGGTACAATCGAATCTGTTCTATGTTGGGCGAGAGAGGCCGACCCCGCACAGCATTACCGGCGCTTCCTCTCTCGATTGTCGCAACTCATTCAGGCTACCGTAAGTACGACTGGCCTTACAGAATGAAGCGGCTCAGATCCTCATCTTTTGCCAGAGCGCCCAACTGCGCGTCGACATAGTCCGCATCGATAACCAGCTTGTCTCCGCTGAAGTCTGTGGCATCAAAGGAGGCTTCTTCCAGCAGGCGTTCCAGAACCGTATGCAATCGACGTGCGCCGATGTTTTCCGTACGCTCGTTGACTTCCCAGGCCGTTTCGGCGAGTCGTCGCAGGCCTTCGTTGGTGAACTCTATCTTCATGCCTTCAGTGTTGAGGAGTGCTTCGTACTGTTCTGTCAGCGATGCGCTGGGCTCGGTTAATATGCGTTCAAAATCATCGGGTGTCAGGGCTTCAAGCTCGACTCTGATGGGTAGGCGGCCCTGCAGTTCAGGAATCAGATCTGACGGACGACTCAAGTGGAATGCGCCCGAAGCAATAAAGAGTATATGGTCCGTTTTTACCATGCCGTGCTTGGTGCTGACAGTGCAGCCCTCGATCAGCGGTAAAAGGTCGCGTTGAACTCCTTCACGGGAGACATCGGCTCCGCCGGTTTCGCCGCGCTTGGCGACTTTGTCTAACTCGTCAAGAAAGACAATGCCATTTTGCTCAACGGCTTTAATCGCCTGGGCCTTGGTTTCTTCTTCGTTTACCAGCTTGGCCGCTTCTTCGTCGGTGGCTTGCTTTAGTGCCGCCTTGACCGTCATGCGCCGGGTTTTCTTGCGGTTGTTGCCCATGCTGGAAAACATATTCTGCAACTGGCTGGTCATCTCTTCCATGCCGGGAGGCGCCATGATTTCAACGCCCATGGGTGTGGCGTTGACCTCGATATCAATTTCGCGCTCGTCCAGTTCTCCTTCGCGCAGCTTTTTGCGGAACATCTGGCGAGTGCTTGAGTCAGTGGTTTCGCTGTCGCGAGCCGGTGGCACCAGAATATCGAGAATGCGCTCTTCGGCAGCATCACCGGCACGGTGGCGCACCTTATTCATCTCTGTTTCACGGTGCAGTTTGATGGAGACATCCACCAGATCGCGAATAATGGATTCAACATCGCGCCCCACGTAGCCGACTTCGGTGAACTTTGTCGCTTCCACTTTCAGGAAAGGCGCGTTGGCCAGTTTGGCGAGGCGTCGGGCAATTTCAGTTTTGCCGACGCCGGTTGGGCCAATCATCAGAATGTTTTTGGGCGTGATTTCATCGCGCAGGTCTTCGCTGAGTTGCATGCGACGCCAGCGGTTGCGCAAGGCAATGGCCACCGCGCGCTTGGCCTTTTCCTGGCCGATAATATGTCTGTTCAGTTCGTGAACAATTTCACGGGGTGTCATATTGGACATGGTGACTCCTGTGTGGTCGACGTCGGATGTCTGACGCCAGACGCTTAAACCTGTATTCAGAAAAGTGTTGCTTGCCTTGGCGATAGGCTCCCGACAGCAGCCTTAATACTCCAGCGCTTCTATCGTGCGATTGTGGTTGGTGTAAATGCAGATGTCGCCAGCGATTTCCAGGCCTTTCTCGACGATATCTCTGGCGCTGAGTTCAGTATTGTCGAGCAGTGCGCGAGCGGCGGATTGCGCGAAGGGGCCACCGGACCCAATGGCGATCAGACTGTCTTCGGGCTCGATGACGTCACCGTTACCGGTAATGACGAGGGAGGTATCCTTGTCGGCGACAGCCAGCAGGGCTTCCAGACGGCGCAGGGCGCGCTCTGTTCGCCAGGCTTTGGCAAGCTCCACCGCAGCGCGGGTAAGGTGGCCCTGGTATTTCTCCAATTGGGCTTCAAACAGCTCGAACAGGGTGAAGGCATCGGCGGTACCACCGGCGAATCCGGCCAGGACCTTGTCGCCATAGAGGCGGCGAACCTTGCGGGCGTTGCCTTTCATAACGGTGTTGCCCATGGAAACCTGTCCGTCGCCACCGATGACGACCTGGCCGTTGCGGCGGACAGAAAGAATAGTAGTGCCTCGGTATTGTTCCACGCGTGCCTCAATTGTTTCGGGT
>JBFKDP010000209.1:0-7284 GCA_041619575.1 Litorivivens sp. | reverse complement strand
GTCGCTCAAATTCTCGCCTACGTCTATCAACTTAGAGACTGGCAGACCCGTGGTGGCGAATATCCAGAGCAACCAGAACCCAAAATTGACGATGACTATCTCAAAGGCTTCGCAAATCCTTAAAGGGTCAACAGGCGGCAATCCGCATAGGGAGTAAATATGGCAACACAAGGCAAAGTCGCATTGCCAGATTGGATGCAGGCTGCTGCGGAAAGCGGTATCGGCGTGCTTTTGCTGATGATGTCGATGTTCGCGATGCTGGTGCTTCCCATGCCTCCGTTCGCTCTCGACCTGTTCTTCACCTTCAACATAACCTTGTCATTAGTGATTCTGCTCGCTGTAATCTATGTAGAAAAGCCTGTTGATTTCAGTATTTTCCCAACCGTTCTCTTGCTGGCAACACTGCTCCGTCTGGCCTTGAATGTTGCCTCCACCCGGGTCGTTTTGCTGGAAGGCCATACCGGTCCCGGCGCTGCGGGTAAAGTCATTGAATCGTTTGGCGACTTTGTTATCGGCGGCAACTACGCAGTCGGCATTGTCGTCTTTATTATTCTGGTGATTATCAATTTTGTCGTCGTCACCAAGGGTGCCGGACGCGTGTCCGAGGTTACAGCCAGGTTTACCCTCGACGCGATGCCAGGCAAGCAGATGGCGATTGACTCAGACCTCAATGCCGGCCTGCTTACTGCGGATGAGGCAAAAGCTCGTAGAGAGGAGATCCGCACAGAATCCGATTTCTACGGGGCAATGGATGGTGCCAGTAAATTCGTGCGCGGCGATGCTGTTGCGGGCATTGTTATTCTGTTTATTAATATAATCGGCGGGTTGGCAATCGGCGTCGCCCAACATGATCTGACGTTTGCGCAAGCGTCGCAGAACTATGTGTTACTGACCATAGGTGATGGTCTGGTGGCGCAGATCCCATCATTACTACTGTCAACTGCCGTAGCTGTCATTGTTACGAGAATATCCCGTTCACAAAACCTCGGCCAGCAATTGAAAGGCCAGATGCTGGCCAATACCCACGTGCTGACGCTTACAGCATTTATACTCGCAACACTCGGCATCATCCCCGGTATGCCCAACCTGGTTTTTCTGATCCTGGCGGGCACCTGCCTGACGATTGCAGCTTTGCTCAAAAAACAGCGTTCGCAGTTAGTTGAAGTCGTCGATGAGGATCAGGAAAAGGCGATAGCCCAGAGCTCGAATACGGCTCCACCGGAACTCGACTGGGATGACGTCACGCATCTGGATGTCGTCGGACTGGAAGTAGGGTACCGCCTGATTCCACTTGTCGACAAACAACAGGGCGGCGAGCTGATTTCCCGAATCACCGGTGTGCGAAAAAAACTGTCCAAGGAGCTGGGCTTTCTGATTCAGCCGGTTCATATCAGAGATAATTTGGAACTCAAACCGGCTAACTATCGCATCACACTGCTCGGCGACACAATCGCCGAGGGTGAGATTCAACCAAGCATGGAACTGGCCATCAACCCCGGAGGCGTCCAGGGAGGCTTGCGTGGGACCCCGACTAAAGACCCCGCATTTGGGATGGACGCCCTTTGGATAGACGCCGGCAGCCGTGATCAGGCGCAAACCTTGGGTTATACCGTTGTTGATGCGAGTACAGTCATTGCCACCCACCTGAGTCAGGTGATCAAAAGCCATGCCCATGAATTGCTCGGACACGAAGAAGTACAACAGTTGATGGACCGACTTGGCAATACAGACCCCAAGCTGGTGGAAAGCCTGATTCCCAAGCAGTTGCCCCTCAGTATCGTCGTTAAAGTTTTACAAAGCCTATTAAAGGAAAATGTCTCAATTCGCAGTATTCGTATGATTGCCGAATCTTTGGCGGAGCAAGCGCCAAGAACAAAGGACCCTGACGAACTTTTGCAGGGAGTTAGAGTTGCGCTTGGGCGGATGATAATTCAGGAAATCAATGGGTTAGAGCAAGAACTTCCAGTAGCCGCTTTGGATGCGGAATTGGAACAGATATTGCTGGATGTAGTACGAGGCAGTGCGGGTGCCGGTGGACTTGAGCCTGGATTAGCCCAGCGTTTGCAAGATGATCTTTCGGAGTATTCCAGAATGCAGGAAATGGCAGGTCAGGCATCGGTTGTATTGGTTTCGCCGCCTTTGCGCACCTGGTTGTCGCGTTTTATACGGCGCAGTCTTCCCAGCCTCCATGTGCTCTCGTACAACGAAATTCCAGACAGCAAGCAAGTGCGCCTTGTTTCGACAGTTAGTAATGCACCTGCGCTCGCAGAACCTGCGTAGGAGCCTGAGGAAACCCAATGAAATACATGACTTTTTTTGGCACTGATAGCAGTCAGGCAATGCGTCGAGTGACTGACGAACTAGGGTCAAACGCTAGCATCCTGTCCTGCCGGCGCGTCGAGGGTGGCGTTGAGCTAATCGTTACCGTCGAGGAGACACAGGCTGCAGCCGCGCCCACCGAGAGAGTTCTTCGGCCCGTTAGTGAACAGAGCGAAGAGCTCCTGCAACTTAAACAGGAACTACACCACAGCCGCCAAACACTGGAACGGGAGATGCACAAGCGTCACTGGGCAGCAGAAAATGCCAAAAATCCGTCACAAAAAATCCCCATGCAGATTTGTCAGGCCTTGGATATTGAAGCCAGCCTGGCAAGCTCACTGATGCGCAACATACCCGAAGATGAACCCCCCGAGATTCAGCGCGAGAAAACCCGTAGTATCCTGCGCCGCCAGCTGCGTACACTGCCAACGCCGCGCGAAGGGGTTACAGCGTTAGTCGGTCCCCCAGGAGCAGGTAAAACGAGCACGATAGCGAAAATCGCTGCTGACTATATTCGCTCTGGGCGCAGGGAAGAAATCGCACTGGTGACAAGTGATACAACCCGTATCGCTGCACAAGAGCAATTGCGTGTCTACGGCGACATATTTCAAATTACAGTTCACAGCGCCAACAGCGCCGATGAAGTGGCTCGATTGTTGGAAATTCTTGGCAATAAACAATTTGTACTGCTCGATACAGCAGGCATTGGCTTCCGCGACCAAGACGGATTAGCGGCGCTGCAGTCTCTGATTGCCAGCTTGCCCGACATCGACGTCTTTCTCACACTGCCTGCAGACCGCGAAGCCTATGTTCTGGAAGAAATCATTGATAGCTATTCGCAATTGCCCATTACCGGCGCCATCGCAACCCATCTCGACGAAGCCGTACGCATAGGTGGCTTGCTGTCTGTACTGATTAAGCACCGACTGCCCAGTGTCTGGTTGTGTGATGGCGACAAGGTGCCAGGCAATATTGCGCCAGCAACGGCAGAGGCATTGGTCGCAAGCGCCTACCAAATGGCACGCGAATTTAAGAAAAAACAGCGCTCAGCGGGACTTGAACTCGCGGGCTCATCGACAATCAGCACGCTGCGGGGACAGAGAGCATGAGTGAAATTCGAATAATCGCCATTGCGAGCGGCAAGGGTGGGGTAGGCAAAACCAACGTAGCGGCAAATCTCGCTTACCAACTGTCACGCAGCGGTAAAAAAGTGCTACTGCTCGACGCGGACCTCGGCTTGGGCAACGTTGATATTCTCCTCAACTTAAAGCCAGCGCATAACCTTTTCGACGTGCTTGAGGGTCGCTGCAGTATCAAAGACATCGTGGTTGAAGGCCCCGGTGGCATTCACTTGATACCAGCAGCTTCGGGCGTCAAGAACATGGCAGAGCTGGCGCATGCTCAACACGCCGGAATAGTGATGGCTCTGAGCGAGCTGGATCAGCACTACGATGTCATGATTGTTGATGTCGCTGCCGGGATTTCTGATAGCGTAGTGACATTCAGTAAGGCCAGCCACCACGTTGCGGTAGTGTGCTCAGATGAGCCGACATCCATGGCAGATGCCTATGCCTTGATCAAGGTTCTACGCAATGAAGCCCAGATCACACGCTTCAAGATTGTACGCAATATGGTTACCGATGAACTTCAGGCGCGGGCGGGATACAAGCGTCTGGTAGCCGCTGCACAGCATTTCCTTGACGTTCATCTGGAATATGCTGGCTTTATTCCGAAAGACCCTATGCTGCCTAAAGCGGTTGGCAAGCAGCAATGCGTGTCCGAAGCCTACCCCTCAGCCATGTCAAGTAAAGCGTTTCGCGCACTCGCAGAAAATCTATTGTCTTGGGAAACACCGAATGGTCCGCGCGGACACGTAGAATTCTTTGTTGATCGAATGGTCGACAACCAGGCTGGTGCCGCTCTGTGACAGGCTACGCCGCCTATGTCGAGAACCAGCGTGGCGACCGCGAGACGCTGGTTAGCAACTATGCATCTCTAGTAAAAAAGCTGGCGTATCACCTCATTGCCCGGCTGCCCGCCAGCGTCGATGTTGAAGACTTGATACAAGCCGGGATGATTGGCTTGCTCGAAGCTGCCAGCCACTACAGCCCGGATCGCGGAGCATCGTTCGAGACTTTTGCCAGCATTCGCATTCGCGGCGCTATGATTGATCAGTTGCGCAAGGGCGGCTGGGCTCCGCGTTCAGTTTCTCGACAGCTACGAGAACTCGGCAATGCAATACAGCGCGCAGAGAACAGGCTGGGGCGCGAAGCCAGCAGTCAGGAAATCGCGGCTGAAATGGGTGTATCGAGCGAACAGTATTTCTCAATTTTACAGGATACGAGTGCGGTTCAACTTTGCAGCCTGGAGCAGATCCAGGATGAAAGCGGTGAGCGTGGCTCACCACTGGACAACAACCTCTCGGATGAAGGTGAGACGCTAAACGAGGTCATTGCCGATGACTTCCAGCGCAGCCTAAGTCAGCAGATTGATCGTCTGCCCGATAAGGAAAAGCTGGTTCTGGCCCTCTACTACGAGAAAGGCCTCAACTTGAAGGAAATAGGGCAGGTACTCGAAGTATCTGAATCCCGTGCATGCCAGATACACAGTCAGGCCATAGTGCGACTGAAAGGGCGCTTATCCGACTGGACTAACTTATGAAGTCTACGATTTACCGGCTTTGCGACTGTTTAGCAAACTAAGGAAAATGAAGATGTCTACCCCAATAAACGCAGAGACCATGGACCAACTAATCACACAATTGGCTAGTCTTTCACACCAGCAAATACTCGTATCGTTTGCTGCTCTGACGCTGACAGCCATCCTCTTGAGAGTTATTCAGGTCAGTCTGATGCAACGTAAAGTCACGACCGAAAAGGAAAAGGCCGAACGGCAGAACTTAATCGCCACGCAAACAATGCAGGGGATGTACATAGAACAGTTACAATCTCGGCTGCAAACGCTGGAAGCGTATCTGGACAGACTCAGTGCCAAACAGGAGCAATTGCAGACCAACGCTGTAGCGCGCAAGCACCGTTTACAAGATGCTATAGAGTGCGCGGAGCAGGGGCTTGATCGCCACACGCTGGTAAAAAGAGCAGGCGTTAGTGGTAGCGAAGCGCGATTGATCGGAGAGCTATACGGCATAAAGGTTGCCTAGCAAGGGCATTATTACGCGTTCGACTCCCGAAGCTAGGGGTTTAAGGCTTCAAGCTGCCGATATTCAAGATTCCTCCTCGTCTACCCACATAAGATCCTGGAGTTGATAGCTAAAGGCCAGTACCTCAGCGATAGCCAAGTACAGCATGTCGGGTATTTCGTCCTGCAATTGCAGTTGGGACAACTGCTCGGTAAGTGCGTCGTTCCTGACGATCGGAACCTCATTGTCATGAGCAATCATCAGGATTTCGTCTGCTACCTGAGCTTCACCGCTGGCTGTGACGCGTGGTGCGCGAATTCCGTCATACTCCAACGCAACCGCCTTGCGCACTGTGGCGGAGCTATCCGGTCTTGACGGTTTCACACGTTTATCATCCATTCAAGCCTGTGCATATAAAGAAGGGTAGGCAATATTTGGCTCCTCATTCTCGGGCAGTCGTCCCAACATTGTTGCCAACGCTACGCCCGTGAAGCCGAGACCATGAAGTCTGTCAGTAAACGCAGGCAAGGTCTGATCAATCAATCCACAAACCTGCTGACTTTCGGAATAGAAAGTTACGCTTGTCGTTTCTTGAGCATAGGTTAATCGTATTGCAAGGGGCCCCACATTCACTAGATTCACTGAGCAGATGATGGTCCAGCACTTTTCTTCCTCGTTGCTGTCATTCCTTTTCGCTTCATCCCGAACATAAAAGCGCCAAATGCCTAGAGTATCGCGGTCTAACACCGGCAGCTCAAAAAGCAAATACACCTGGTGTTGCTGTTGTGCTTGGTGTGCCAATATCTGCTGCGATTCAATACGGGCTAGTGCGCCGTCCACAGCCTTTTTTAGACCGGTTATGGTCGTCAGCTCTGACAGCTCCATCATTGAATGGCTATGTTTAAACGAGAAAGGGCGCTTGTGTTCCTGACTAACAGTGGCATACGTAGTGAAAGGTTTGCGCCCTGAGAAAGCAAGCTCTCCCTCACCATCTGTACTAGAACCAGTATAGCCAGGGCGTACCAGCCCGGTATCACTGAGCCCCTGTCGCTCCTGTTGACCAAGCCACTCGCTCACCTTCTGCAGTATGCCTTTTAAGTCGGAAGGTAGGGCAGAACCCGAGCGCACGCCCCGCTCAAAGAACAGCCCAGACTGGCGAATTCTCTCAACCAAGCGTTTAGCGCTGGTTATTTCACGTCGCTGGACAAAAGCTGCCGCTAGGGCGGCAATTTCCTTCGGTAGAACACCCTCAGCCCTAACACTGGCATGCAAGGCCTGAAAAAGCCGCTCGGGGTCAACCTGCGTTGCCAAACGTTGCTGTAGCGCACTGTCCTGAGTGTGAGTTTGACCAGGTAAGCTTCGAAGAACCATTTGACCGTTGGAATCAAAACCAGACACCTGCAGGCGATAGTTTTGTCCGGGCTCCAGGAAGTGCTGACTACGAGCCGTCATTTTCTGCCCATTTAGCAGGATTTCATACAGGCCGGCCTGAAACTGCTTTGACACCAAAACATTCAACACAGCGCCACTGGCAACCGCTGGCAGCACTTGCTTGATCAACTGAGGCGTCTGTTGCGCACTGCCCAGTGGGGCTAAGGCAGGAGTGTTAATCCACATGCGTCTTTTCCGGTTGTGTAAAGGCTAAGGACATGAGGATTATTGCCATACTGCTTAAACAGCGTTAAGTCGCACTTCTACCTACCTGTAATCAATACTCTATTTAACATAATATACATTATGCGCAATTAGCGGTTAGCTGGTTGGACGGGGCTGCGCTGCAACAGGTACTCAAATTCCATCTCTTCCCACTCGCCACGGTCGATAGT
>JBFKDP010000208.1:0-7304 GCA_041619575.1 Litorivivens sp. | reverse complement strand
TGCGGTGGAAATTCGTCGCCTTGCCCGCGGCATCCACAATATCAAGGTACTGACTTTATGCGGTGGCACGCCCTTTGGCCCGCAACTGGGCTCGCTGGAGCACGGCGCCCATATCATTGTCGGTACACCGGGGCGGGTTGAGGAACACCTGCGCAAGGGCTCGCTGAAAACCACGGATATCAGCTGCTTTGTCCTCGATGAAGCCGACCGCATGCTGGACATGGGCTTCGAAGAAACTCTCGACAAGATCATTGCCCAGCTGCCCAAAGCGCGACAGAACCTGCTGTTCAGCGCCACCTACCCTGAATCCATTCAGGCCATGGCACAGCGCGTGCTGACCAATCCGACCATGATTAGCGTGGATGCCAGTCACGACGATCACAGCATCCCGCAGAACTTTTACAAAGTAGACAGCAACGATGACCGGCGCGCCGCACTGCGGCTGTTATTGCTGGAATACCAACCGGAATCAGCTGTCGTATTCTGCAATACTCGCGAGGAAGTAAAAGCCGTTGCTGCCCAGCTCGGCCAATGGGGCTTCAGCGTATTGGCCCTGCACGGCGACCTGGAGCAGCGCGACCGCGATGAAATGCTGGTGCGTTTTTCCAACAAGAGCGTAACCGTACTGGTCGCCACCGATGTCGCCGCGCGCGGGCTGGATATCGACAACGTGGCAGCGGTTATCAATTATCAAGTGGCTCACGATCCCGAGGTGCATACCCACCGGGTAGGGCGTACCGGCCGCGCCGGCAACAGCGGTCTGGCGCTTACCCTGTTCAGCAACCGGGAAGCGCATAAACTTGCGGCCCTCAATGTCAATGTCGACCCACTGGCCGACGCTCAGCGGCTCCCCGCGCAGCATGTACTACAAAAGGAACCACCCGCTCCGCCGATGGTGACCCTGCAAATTGACGGCGGAAAGAAACAGAAACTGCGACCCGGCGATATCCTTGGCGCCCTCACAGGCGAGGGCGGTATTGATGGCAAGGCCGTGGGTAAGATTCAGATATTCGATAACCGCAGCTACCTTGCCGTTGCGCGCAAACAGGTAAATCAGGCCTTCAACAAACTGTCGAAAGGCAAACTGAAAGGACGCAACTTCCGGCTGCGAAAAATCAGCTGAAGACCGCTATCAGTCGCGATCGAGCTGCGCTGTCTCCCAACCAATCAGCGCCGCTTTTCGCGCTGCACCCCAGCGGTAGCAGCCAAACTCACCACTGGCGCGAATAACCCGATGACAGGGGATCAGCACCGCCACCGGATTGCTGCCAATGGCGGTACCGACTGCCCGCGAGGCGGTAGGCTGACCCAAACGGCTTGCCAGCGCGCCATAGGTGCTGAGGCGCCCCTCTGGAATACTCAGCAAACCTTCCCACACCTTTAACTGAAAGGGCGTACCCTTCAGGTGCAGACGAATCTGGGGCAGTGACTCCCAATCCCGGCTGAAAAACTGCAGCGCTTGCCGCAGCATCGGCGTTAGCGCTTGCCGGTAATGCGCATTGGGAAAACGCGCTTGCAGCGCGTTCAGAGCCGTCGCCGCGTCGTCTTCAAACGCCAGATAACAAAGCCCTTTTGCGGTCGCAGCCGCAATCAACGGGCCAAACAAACTGTCGGCATAACAGTAGTCGATGCGCAACGACGCGCCGCCGTTGCGAAATTCACCCGGCGTCATTCCTTCAATCGAAACAAACAGATCGTGCAGGCGGCCACTGCCAGACAAACCGGTGGCATGGGCAGTCTCCAGCACGGTGCTGGCGTCGTGGGCCAGCAAATATCTGGCGTGGTCGAGGCTCAGGTATTGCAGGAATTTTTTCGGGCTGACCCCCGCCCACTCACTGAACAGGCGCTGAAAATGGAAGGGGCTGAGATTGGCCGCGCGCGCCAGCTCCTCCAGCAAGGGCTGTTCGGTAAAGTGCTGTTGCAGATACTCGATAGCAGCGGCGACCCGGTGATAGGCCGTTTTTGTCGCATTCTCTGAAACTGCCATTGTCTGCCGTTCCCTCTGATCTGGGTGCAAGGCTTACTGTAAGCGAGAGGCAAGACACAATCGACCCGATTCTTGCGCCAGGCGGGGAAAGAGCTATTTCAAATAGAAAAAGGCCGGGGCAGCATAGCTGCCCCGGCCGGCGACTGAAGGTTGGAAGTTGGAGATCAGTAGTTTTGCAGCAACACAATCGACTCGGGCGAAGGCGCGCTGGCAGAGACATCCACTGAAGCGCTGGGCGCAACATTACCGTCGCGGCCGTCCGTCAGGAAATTGCGCCACACCTGAATGGTCTGGTTGGCCTTCTCCGCAACAAACAGATCAACGCCATCGAACGCAATATCGACCGGATTGCCCAAGCCCGTATTGTCCACCGGCAGTGCTCCAGCGATGCGCTTGCCAACATCAGTCACGCCATCCGCACTGGCGGCAAACTCGATTGTCATCAGGGCACCGTCGGTGGAACTAGCACCGGAACCCACGTCCGAAAGAATCAGGGTGTCGGAGCGCTGGTCATAGCGAATACCGTGAATGTTGGACGGGTTGCCCGAAGCCGTAGCGACATCGGTACCGCCGATCGCCGGATCAATCGTGCGGCTAGCGCCGCCAACACCCAGATCTCGGGAAAAGTTGTCGTAGGCCTCAACAGAACCATTGGTCAGCGCCACATACAACGTATCGTTTAGCGGATCGTAATCACTGTCCCAAGGCGCGGCGGCGGTATTCAGGGTTGCCAGCGGTGCGGCATCGCCTGAGGCACAGGTGCTGAACACCAGCGCATTGCTGCCGCCAAAGTTAGCCACAACCATCACGCCCAGATCATCGGCGATCTCTACGCCCTTGGGTGAAGAGAGTGTGGTTGTGCTGCCCGTAATCAGACGATCGCGCGACAGGCTGAAGGGGTCGCGAAGCCCTGCCTTGCCCAATCCTGACACCACCGCGATACCCGCGACTGTGCCGCCATCATCGAAGGTAATGTAGGCATCGCCATTGCGATCAAGATTGATATTCTCAATGCTCAGCGTCGCCATGATACCGGAAGTATCGACCTTCAATTGTTGACCACCCAGCAGGGTCCGCGAAGTCGCGTACACGTTGCCGGAGGTGGCCGAGCCCGTCGCGGGGTTGCTGGTGGTCAGCAGACGGTAGCTAGTAGCAGGATCAACCACATCGGTCGCACCGGTTACCGCACTGCCTTCAGCCTGCACCGCCAAGGACTCAGGCGCACTGGTCGCAAACGCAATATCCGGAGCCACATTGCCGCCTGAGCTGACAAAGACATTGTTGAAGATAAGAATGGCTCCGCCACCGTTTGCCTTTTCGGCGATACGCACGTCGGTGCCATCAATCAGCAGATCCACCGGATTGCCCAAACGGCTGGCGCTGCCACTGATACTGACCGAGGGGGTAACACTGCCGCTGAGGGTGCTGGCCTGTTCAAATACGTAAAGCAGGCCGTCGGTGTCAAACCCGGCAACTGACGAACTGCCAGCACCCACATCGGAAACCACCAGCCGATCAGAGGCGGCGTCGTAGTCGATGCCATGCAGGTTGCTGGTAGCCGCCGCCGTTGAGGAGCTGAAGCTGCGCGTGGCACCGCCCGCACCAAAACCGTTGGTGAAGTCGTCAAACACCGCGACGGAGCCATTGGTCAAGGCCACAAACAGGCGGTCGTTAGTGTCATCATACACCGCATCCCAGGGGCTGGCGGCAAGCGCGACGGTAGCCACGGGCACTTGATCACCGGCCGCCGCACGACCGACAACCAGACCGTTGCTGGCGCCCACATTAGCAACAAATATCAGACCGGTATTGCCGAGCGGTGTAATGCCTTTGGGGTTCACAAAGCCGGTATTGGTATTGCTGGAGCCGCCCAGTACACGAGTAGCGTCACCAGTACTGCGGTCGCGAGCATTACAGGCGGTGTACACCCCTACCGCGCCGCTCACATCACCGGCCTGAGTCAGGTTGCCCGCGGCGTCAGCAATCAAGCCTTCATTGCCCCCGGTTTCGTAGCTGTTAAGTACGCGCAGGGCTTCGTTGCGAACCGTTACCGAAGGCGTACCACCACCGGGGTTGCTCGCCACATAGATGGTTGCGGGCTGGTAACTGAACGCGTCCTGGCCATCGCTTCCGTTCGCGCCGTTGGCACCAGGCGCACCGTCATCGCCATCGTCGCCGTTACAGGCGGTAAGAATCAAACTGGAAGAAAGCGTTAATGCCAGGAGCACTGGACGCCAGGCTGCGCCCTGGCTCTTGCTCCGATGAAAATGAGAGCTGCTGGAATATGACATGTTGTTCCCCTGATTAATTGAGTTATCGGTTATGGGTTGCCGGTCACAGCGACAAAAAAACGTCTCTTAAACTGACTTTGAGCGCCATGAACGGCCCTGCAGGTTGCAGAAAACAAGCCCGGTCGAAGGTTTACAGAGCATCTGTTACGGCTGAATGTGCAGCGCAGATCAGGAAGGTTGGCGTGAGTTTTTGTTAATTATTAACAGTAATCAGGGGGCACGTTACGTAAAAAAGATGAAGCGTAAAATTGCGGGCAGGCGGCTGTGTTCGCACTTCTTTTGTGGCACAGCCCAGGGCGCTTCCAGTGTCAGAATCCGTCAGCGGCCTATCCCCTTCAGCCATCGATTAGCTCAACATCCAGACAGTCGAGCAGCCTCAAGGCTTCGAAGCGATCAAATTTCGCCCCCTGAATCTGGTTGTTAAACAGGTCGATGGAGTAATCGCAGGCATCAACAAAATCAACGGAGGACAAATTGGTTCTATGGAACAGGGCGCCGGAAAAATCCGTGCCAGTGAACTGCGCATTACTGAAATCGCCTTCTCTGAAATCGACGTTGATTGCCTTGCAGCCTTCCAGTACCAGCTCTTGCAAGGTCAACCCGAAAAATGAGCTTTCATTCAGGATGGTTTCGATTAAGCGAATCGGCGAAGAAAACAGCATCTGCGGCCAGTTTGCACGCGTCCAGTCTACTCCCACCAGTTTGCAGCCAATAAACTCCACATCGGAGAAGCGACTGTAATCGAGATCCACCAGACTGAGATTGCAGTCCTCAAACAGGCAGTCAGAAAACGTACAACGGGAAAACGTCGCCTCGGTAAAATTGCAGTCTCGGAAGGTGCAGCCATCAAACTCCTTTCCCGCAATAGACGCACCGCTATAGTCCTGCTTTTCAATGACCACAGACCAGAAGTTTTCGTCCTGCTCAAAATCCATATACCTGCCCCTCATCCTAGTCAGCACAGTTTACACGCTTCCCGCAGGCCTGCCGGTGGAAAACGATACCGCCCGCAGTAACAGCAAACATCACCTTACTGTCGCGCCGACCGCACCTCATGGTATTCTCACCCCAACACAAAAAGTCAACAATGTTGCCCACTAATTTGATAAGAGGTTACGGTTATCAGCAGCCATAAACCCCCTCCCGCCGAGATCCTTCACCCATCCAGAATCGCCCCCAGACAGTGGCTGATTCTCTTTATCGGCCTGCTGGCCAGTATGATTGAAGGCTTCGATATTGTGGTGATCGCCTATGCCGCGCCAGCCATTACCCAGGATTGGGGAGTTCCGGCAGAGAAGATGGGCATTGTACTCAGCGCCGGCGTGCTCGGTATGACTCTGGGGGCGATGTTTCTTTCTCCACTGGCGGATCGCTTTGGCCGGCGCCTGTCGGTCAGCGGCTCACTGCTGGTCGCCGGGTTGGCTACCGCGGGCATCGTACTGTGCTCTACAGTTGCTGAGCTGGTGATTCTGCGCGCCATTGCCGGCCTTGCTCTCGGGCTTCTGGTCGCCTCCCTCACACCACTGATGGGTGAATTCAGTCCGGCAAAACACCGGGTACTGGTAATATCAGTGATGGTTGCCGGCGCCTCGGCCGGGGCGGTAACCGGTGGTTTTATTACGGCAGCGCTGATTGCAAGCCTTGGCTGGCAGGCGATTTTCTTCTACGCCGGGCTGACTACGATCGTGTTGGCAGTGACGACTTTTTTGCTGATTCCCGAATCGATCGCCTTTACCTTGAAACGACACCCGGCGACGGCGCTCGATCGGATCAACCGGACACTGAAATTCCTGGGCCAGCCCGCCGTCGACACACTACCCGAGGTATCGCAAAGCGAAAGTGAGGAAAAGGCCTCCGTGGTATCGCTGCTGTCGCCCGCACGGCGCACCGCCACGCTGCTGATATGGAGCGCCTTCTTTACCGGCTTTGTTGTGGTTTACTTTGTAAGCAGCTGGATGCCGCAGGTCCTCGCTAATGCCGGCCTGTCACAGGAGAAAGCCATCCAGGGTACGGCCACCATTCCGCTGGGCTCGATTTTCGGCACCATGCTGATGGGCTATCTGGCGAAAAAAGTACCACTGAATCGTTTGATCGCCGGTGGCTTTGTAGCGGGCACGCTTTGCATTTTCGCGATCGGTAGCCTGACCACCGATATCGCCGCCGTGCCCTATGGACTCGTTGTCTGCCTTCTCCTGCTGATCGGTATTACGCTGATGGGTGCGTTTTCCAATCTCTACAATATTGCGCTGGCGATCTACCCCGCACAGGTACGCAGCACCGGTCTCGGTTGGGCTGCGGGGCTCGGCCGCGCCGGCGCGGTGATTAGCCCGCTGTTGGCTGGCCTACTGATGGGATTGCACTTCTCCATGCCGGTGTTGTTTGTAATCTTCGCCATCCCGGCACTGGTATCGGCCTATTGTGTTTGGCGGGTAGAACCACGCGAGTTACCCTGACACCATGACGCAACCGCCCAGGCCAAATCAGGAACGATGACAAAGACCGACAAAAAGCGCGACAAGGCAATCCGCGAGGCACTGACCGAAGCCTGCGAAATTGCGCTGCAGCGAAACGATGGCTTTCAATGGCTGACCCACGAGGTGGACTACAAGCGCTTTCCCCAGTCTCTGTCCGTGACCTGTGTCTATGCCACAAACGCAGATCTTAAAGCGGCGGATACCGCATCCCTGTGCCAAATCATTGGCGAGCAGCTCGCGGGTATAGGCATAGCTTTCAAGGATATTCAGCGACAGGTCGGTTTTGATACTGAAGAGAATCGCCGCAGCTGAACGATCGATCAGCGGGAAATAGTGCTACCGAAACGGGCAGACACACCGCTATGATAGCCGCCCCTGCACCCGTCCTGGGCCGCCCTGATGAAAACCACCCCACTTCGCTGGGACATCTTTTGCCGCATCGTCGATAACTTTGGCGATATCGGTGTGTGCTGGCGGCTGGCCCGCCAACTGGTGAACGAGCACGGCCAAGATGTGCAGCTGTGGGTCGATGACCTGAGCGTGATGGCTGCA